>JABFXK010000208.1 GCA_013361785.1 Sphingomonas sp. | reverse complement strand
GCGAAGCTGCCACCGGCTATACGCCAGCGGCCGCGCCGCCGCGCCGCCGCCACCGCTAACTTATCCACAATAGAGTGGGGGCGCGCCTTCGCAGCGCCCCCACTCGTGGTATTCTGACGGCCGTGGATGAGGATTTCGACGAGCGGCCAATCCGCCAGTCCGACGAGCTAACGCTCAGCCTCGACGGCTGGGAAGGCCCGCTCGACCTGCTGCTCAATCTCGCGCGGGCGCAGAAGGTCGATCTCGCGCAGATCTCGATCCTTCAGCTGGTCGAGCAATATCTGACCTATCTCGCCGAAGCGCGCGCGCTGAAGCTGGAGATCGCCGCCGATTATCTCGTGATGGCCGCGTGGCTCGCTTATCTGAAATCATGCCTGCTTCTGCCCAAGGATCCCGAGGCTGACCCGAGTCCCGAGGAGATCGCGCTCCGCCTGCAGATGCGGCTGCAGCGGCTCGACGCCATGCGCGAAGCCGGGGCACGACTGCTTGGCCGTGACCGCATCGGCCGCGATGTCTTCGTTCGCGGCGCTCCCGAAGGGCTCCGCCTGATCCGCAAGGCCGCGTGGCAAGTACGCGCCTTCGACCTGTTCGCCGCCTATGGCGTTGTCCGGGCGCGCACGCAGCCAGCGCTCCACGTCGTCCACGCCCGCGCAGTCATGACCTTGGACGAGGCGATCGAGCGGGTCGGCCGGATGATCGGAATGGCGCTCGAATGGACATTTCTCGAGACCTTCTTGCCGCCGAGCCGAGACCCGCAGTTCCGCCGCTCGGCGCTCGCATCGAGCTTCCTTGCCGCGCTTGAGCTAGCCCGGCGCGGCCGCCTCGACATCGCGCAGGACGAGGCATTCGCGCCGATCAAGCTCAAGGCCGCCTGATGGACGAGCTGCAACGCGCGATCGAAGCGACCCTGTTCGCGTCGGCCGAACCGCTGACGGTCGAGGAAATCGCCGAACATGTCGGCGACGGCGAAATCGAGATCGCGCTCGGGCAGCTCGCCGCCCAGTATGAGGGGAGGGGTATCGAGCTGGTGGAACGCGGCGGCCGCTGGCACTTCCAGACTGCGCCCGACCTTGCGCATTTGCTCCGCCGAACTCGCGAGGAAGCGCGCCGTCTGTCGCGCGCAGCGACCGAGACGCTGGCGATCATCGCCTACCACGAGCCCGTGAGCCGCGCCGAGATCGAGGCGATCCGCGGAGTCCAGATCTCCAAAGGGACGCTCGACGTGCTGATGGATGCCGGATGGGTTCGGCCCGCGGGGCGTCGCGAAGGACCGGGCCGGCCGCTGCTCTACGCTACGACGAAGGAGTTCCTGACGCATTTCGGGCTCGGCTCGCGCCAGGACCTTCCGGGCATCGAAGATCTGAAAGCCGCGGGACTTTTGGACCCGCTCGATGAGTCGGTGATGGAGTCGCTGGGCCAGCTTCAACTGGAAAGCGAGGATGAAGGCGACTAGATAGCCGCCTCAAAGGAGTTTCCCCATGGGCGGTCTCAGCATTTGGCATATCCTCATTATCGGCATCTTCGTGCTGCTCTTGTTCGGAGGAAGCCGTTTCTCGTCGATGATGGGCGACATGGCCAAGGGCATTAAAAGCTTCAAACAGGGCATGGCCGACGAAGATGACGACAAGATGCGCCGCTATGACGAGCAGCGCCGCAACGAGCCGCCGCGCCGGCTGCCGCGCGATGAAATAGGCCCGCAGGAGCCGATAGACGTCACTCCTCGGCCCGCCGAGCCGGTGACTCCGCCGCGGGACGACGAACGCCGCTAAGCGCTCCAGCGCGTTATGTTCGGCTTCGATTCTGCCGAGATCGCAATCATCGCGGTACTCGCGCTGGTCTTCATCGGCCCCAAGGAGCTTCCGAAGGTCATGCGCACGGTCGGCTATTGGGTCGGCCGGGTCCGCGGCATGGCGCGCCACTTCACCTCGGGCATCGAGGATATGGTCCGACAGGCCGAACTCGAGGAAATGGAAAAGAAATGGCGCGAGGAGAATGAGCGGATCATGCAATTGCATCCGCCCGACGCGCATTATCCCGAACCCGGCAAGCCCGAAGAAATGCCGCCGCTGGCGGAAGTTGCCGAACCCACGCTGCCGTTCGACGAGAGGCAGCCGGGGGACGAGCTTCCGCCCGAGGAGCGCCCGCTGCCGTGAGGGATATCGACGAGACCAAGCAGCCGCTGCTCGAGCATCTGATCGAGCTTAGGCGGCGGCTCCTCTGGTCGCTGGCGACGCTCGTCCTTTTCTTCTTCATCTGCTTCCACTTCGCCCAGAACATTTTCGCCGTGCTCGTGCAGCCTTTGCTCAAGGCGGGGCAGGGGCGGCTCATTTACACCGATGTGTTCGAGGCCTTCTTCGTGCAGGTGAAGGTCGCGCTGTTCGCGGCCCTCATGCTGAGCTTCCCCATGATCGCGATCCAGCTGTGGCGGTTCGTCGCGCCAGGCCTGTACGCGAAGGAAAAGCGGGCATTCCTGCCGTTCCTTCTCGCCACGCCGGTGTTCTTCGCCGCGGGCGCATGCTTCGCTTACTTCCTCGCCGTGCCATGGGCGCTGCATTTCCTGCTGAGCTACCAAGGGAATGTCGGCGGGATTCAACAGGAAGCGCTGCCAGGCGTCGGGAACTACCTCAACTTCATCACGCATTTCCTGTTCGGTTTCGGCGCAGCCTTCCTGTTGCCGATCCTGCTGATGATCCTCGAGCGGGCCGGGATCGTCACTCGCCAGCAGCTCGCGCGGTCACGGCGCTACGCGATCGTCGCCGCGGCGGCAGTCGCGGGCGTGCTGACTCCGCCCGACGCGGTGTCGATGATGATGCTGATGGTGCCGCTCTACGGCCTCTACGAATTCGCGATCCTCGCCATCCGGATCACGCACTGGCGGGCCGCCCGGAAGGCGGCCCGATCAGGCTCTGTTGTGGCTGTGCCCCAGACAGAAGAGGGCCCAGAAGCGCCACCGGGGGGGGGGAGGGTTGGCGGTTCTGGGCCCATTTAAGCGGATAGCGAGAGCGGGGGGGCAAAAGGTCACTATCCGAACTGCACAACGCCCCTTCTTTCGAATGGGTTCCCGGCACCCCGCAGATTTTCCAACATTTTTTTAAGCGCTGCCGTAACGAAACGGCTGCAAAGATCAGAGCGGCGGAAATACAGGCAAATCAACGCTGTAGCCGCCGAGCTTCCGGTCGAGCGTGGAGCGCAGCTGCTTGGCCAGGCCGCCGACGATCCGCTCGAACTGGATCTTCTCCGAAGTTTCGTCCTCATCCGGGACAAGCACCCTGCTCCTGAGCGCAAGACGGGCGGTCAGCTCGCTTGTCCGGCGCAACGAGATTTCGACCGGGTCGTCGGGCTGATGGAGCATCGCGAACTCGACGATCTCGGTGATGAGGAAAGCGACCGCGACGGCGACGTCCTGGGTGGTGTTCACGCTGTCGAGATCGAGATCGATCCTGAAGCTCCGTGCCGCCTCCGGTGCGCCGGCGCGCAGTTCCGCCGCCAGCTCCGTCAGGAGCGGGCGCAGCGCGATGCCGCGATTCTCCTCCATCTCCGCGAAATGGTTGCGGTGGACGATGGACAAGGCCCCGACTCGCCGGCTGATCCCCGCATAAGCCGACCGCGCTTCGGGCGTCGTTGCGCTCCGGCCATGGATGTTCAGAAGCGAGGCAACCACCTGCAGGTTATTCTTCACCCGATGGTGGACTTCGCGGACCAGCCGCCGCTGTCCTTCGAGCGCGCCCGCCATCTCTGCGTCGGATTCCTCGACGCGCGCCACCGCCCTCGCAAAGGCGTTGCGGAGCTCTTGGATCTCTTCGGACGGACCGACCTGGCGCGGCAGGTCCAGCCGCCCTCCCGGCTCGTAGTCGAGGACGG
>JABFXK010000141.1 GCA_013361785.1 Sphingomonas sp. | reverse complement strand
ACCGTCTACCCGACCGACGACATCCGTGGCGCACTCTACGTCGACCCGATGCTGTCGAAGCATTTCGCCGTCCTGGGCTCGACCGGTACCGGCAAGTCGACCTCGGTTGCGCTGATTCTCCACCGTATTTCCGAGCTCTCGCCCGAGGGTCACATCCTGATGATCGACCCGCACGGCGAATATTCCGCGGCATTCAAGAATTGCGGCGAGCTGTTCAACGTCGACAACCTGCAGCTGCCCTATTGGCTGATGAATTTTGACGAGCATTGCGAGGTGCTTCTGACGACGCAGGGGCAGGAGCGGCAGCGGGACGCGGATATTCTCGCGAAGTGCCTCCTTGCCGCCCGCACCAAGGGGAAGGACGTGAGCCAGATCGGCAAGGTGACTGTCGACAGTCCGATCCCGTACCTTCTCGCGGACCTGAACACGATCCTCGTGAATGAGATGGGCAAGCTCGACCGTGCGGGCGACACGCTGCCCTTTCAACGGCTCAAGACCAAGCTCGACGAGCTCCGCGCCGATCCGCGCTATACCTTCATGTTCTCGGGGATGCTGGTGTCGGATTCAATGCCGACTTTGCTGGCCAAGCTGTTCAGGCTTCCGAGCCACGGCAAGCCAATCTCGATCGTCGACGTGTCCGGCGTCCCGTCCGAGATCACGTCCGTCGTGGTGTCGGTGCTCGCGCGCATGGTCTTCGACTATGCGATCTGGTCGCGGACCGAGGCGCAGCGCCCGCTGCTCCTCGTCTGCGAAGAGGCCCACCGCTATGTCCCCAAGGACGAGAATGCCGAAAATGGCCAGGCGGTCCGCAAGATCCTCGAACGCATCGCCAAGGAAGGCCGTAAGTACGGCGTCAGCCTTGGGCTGATCACGCAGCGGCCATCGGACCTTGCCGAAGGCGTGCTGTCGCAGTGCGGTACGATCGTCTCCATGCGTCTCAACAACGACCGCGACCAGGCGTGCGTTCGTGCGGCCATGCCGGAAGGCGCGCGCGGCTTCCTCGATGCAATCCCGGCACTCCGGAACCGTGAGTGCATCGTCTGCGGCGAAGGCGTCGCGATTCCCATCCGCGTCCGTTTCGACGACCTCGAGCCCGAGAAGCGCCCCGCCTCGTCAGACCCGAGTTTCGCCCACCTGTGGCGCGAAACCGGCGACGAAGCGGGAATCATCAGCCGCACGATCAAGCGCTGGCGCGGCCACGGCCGCTGAGCCGCAGCCGCTCTCCCGCTGGTTGAAAATCCCTATAAGCGCCGCAGCCACGCGTTCGGTGCGTAGGTGATGTTGTGACCATAAAAATCGCAGAGCGACGTTTCAATCGCATATCGGCCGGCATTGCGACGGAGGAACTCGGCGACAGCCTGGTTCGGGCCGTCTTTCCGGTGCACAGGGCCGCTTGAAGGAGCGATGGCGATGACCAGTCCTTCCGGCTTCAGCACACGCGAAATCTCGCTGAAAACTCGCCAGAATTGACCGCAATGTTCGAGCATCTGGCCCGAGAGCACCAAGTCGACTGAATTGTCCTCGAACGGCAAAGTGTAAATATCACTGAGGACAAGGTCGACGCCGGGACCCGGCTCGAGGTCGACCCCGATATATTCGGCACAAGGGCCAAACAGCTCGCGATATGAGCCATTGACGTTCATTGCGCCCAAATCAACGACCCTCTTTGCTGAGGCGTCGACGTACCAGTCGACACAGCGGCGCATATTTTCCATCGATGGTGAATGCATTCGGAGCCGCTTCGCTGACCTGGAGCTGCGCGGGAGGTAGCAGAGGAGCGGATATCTGGAAACGCCAGCGTCTGCGGGCGACAAACTACGCCTTTTGGCGCTAGATTCTCGCGCCAACGCTGAGCAGCGCCTTAAGCCGCGCCTTCACTGCGTCGGCGAGGTGCGTGTCGACGACCGGCGCGTTGGTGAGGCGGACGCTCAGCGGGTTTACCGGAGTCCAGCCCTGGCGCACCTCAAAGTGCACGTGCGGACCGGTCGATAAGCCGCTCGAGCCGACATAGCCGATGACTTGGCCGGCGTGCACGAAGCTGCCCGGCTGGGCGACAATCTCGCTCATATGGCCGTACAGGCTCATGATCCCGCGGCCGTGGGCGATCTGGACCTCGCGGCCGTAGCCGCCGGCCCAGCCTGCCGCTGCGACCTGTCCGTCGGCGGCCGCTACGATCGGGCTGCCCCAGCCAGCGCCGAGATCGATTCCGGCGTGGAAGCGCGTGAAGTGCAGAATCGGGTGATAGCGGTAGCCGAAGTAAGAGGTGACCGGCCCTTGGGCCGGCATGATGAAGCCGGTGCTTTCAGCGGGCGCCGACCGGTCGGCGTTCGTGGCGTCGATCCATTCGCTGCGGCCGGCCGCGGCCCACTTCACCAGTTGCAGGCTGGACTGGCCGGCACGCTGGAGGCCGGCGTAAAGCAATTGATGATCGGCCCCAAGTACCAAATCGAAGCGGTCGGACCGTTCGATTTCGCCGACGTCGATCTCCGTGGCCAGCGCTGAAAGATATTCCGCTGCGACCTCAGGGCTCGCGCCGGCCGCTAGAAGCGACCAGTAAAGTTCGTCGCCGGCGATGCCGCGGATTCTGAACGGTCTTGTCGGCAGCGAACCCGCCTTAGGCGCGGGCTGCGGCCCTTGCGGAACGAAGGCTCGCTTGGGTGCGAAGGTGAGCGGAACGGCAGCCTCGGTCGGCGCCATCGCCATTCCCGTGACGCCACCGCTCGACAACGGCGCAAGCCGCAGCGCCTGCCACTGCCGCTGGTCGTCGCCGGGAAGCACGGATGGGCGCGGCAGCGACGCCCAGGCGACGGTGCTGCACAACAGCGCGAGCGCGCCCGCGGTCTTCCATCCTGGGCGCGGCCAGGCTGGCGACAGCGACCGCCTCAGCGGGTGCGCATGGCTTCGTGACGTCAACACGAGAGCGGGTGTCTCGAATCGAGGTTAAGACCGGCTTAAATTCGACGAACGGAACTTGCCGCCGCCGGGCGCGCTGCAACACTTGAAGATCATGGCGCCGCGTTCAGACGCTCCGGTTCGGGCCATCCTCGGTCCGACCAACACGGGCAAGACCCATCTCGCGATCGAGCGGATGTGCGGCCATTCGTCAGGCGTCATTGGCTTCCCGCTGCGGCTCCTCGCGCGCGCGGTCTACGACCGGGTGGTCGCCATGAAAGGCGAAAAGCAAGTCGCCCTACTCACAGGTGAAGAACGCATCGTGCCGCCCTCGGCGCGCTATTTCCTCTGCACTGCGGAAAGCATGCCGGTCACCGGCGTGGGCGAACACCATCACGACAGCGATATGCAGCGCGACTTCGCCTTCGCTGCGATCGACGAGGCCCAGCTCGGAATCGATCCCGAGCGCGGCCACGTTTTCACCGACCGGATGCTCCGCGCCTGGGGCCGTGAGGAGACCCTGATTCTCGGCTCGGAATCGCTGAAACCGATCGTCCGCGAGCTTCTCCCGAAGGCCGAGATCGTCACGCGTCCGCGCTTCTCGACGCTGCGCTACGGCGGAAGCGTCAAGCTCTCGCGCTTGCCCCCGCGCTCCGCCGTCGTCGCCTTCTCGGCCGAGCAGGTCTATGCGCTTGCCGAGATGCTTCGCCGCTTCAGGGGCGGTGCCGCGGTCGTGATGGGCGCGCTCTCACCCGCCACGCGCAACGCCCAGGTCGCGATGTTCCAGCGTGGCGAGGTCGATTACCTGGTCGCCACCGACGCGATCGGCATGG
The DNA here is from genome assembly GCA_013361785.1 of Sphingomonas sp. Lineage (GTDB taxonomy): Bacteria > Pseudomonadota > Alphaproteobacteria > Sphingomonadales > Sphingomonadaceae > Sphingomicrobium. The sequence continues at coordinate 10,354 of JABFXK010000141.1, read as the reverse complement.
GTCTCAACATGGACGTCACCCATGTCGCCTTCGCCGGGCTCGAGAAGTTCGACGGCCGTCGCGAGCGCCGTCTAACCATTGCCGAGATGGCGCAGATCGCCGGCCGCGCCGGCCGCCACCAGCGCGACGGAAGCTTCGGGACGCTGGGACTCACCCAGGAAAGCGGCGGCTTCACCGATGGCGAGATCGAGGCGATCGAGGATCATCGCTTCCGCCCGCTGGACTTCGTCTACTGGCGCAACGCCGACCTCGATTTCACCGACGTGCGCGCGTTGATCGCCAGCCTCGAGCGCAAACCCGATGACCCGATGCTACGCCCCGCGCCCGAAGCGATCGACCTCGCCGTGCTCAAGCTCATCGCGGAGGATCCCGCGATCGTCGCGCGTAAAGGCGTGCAGGCGCGGCGCCTGTGGGCGGTGTGCGGCCTTCCGGACTTCCGCAAGGTCGGACCGATGCACCATGCGCGAATGGTGCGCCGGCTGTTCAGCTACATCGGGGAGGGCGGTCACGTCCCGCACGAATGGTTCGCCGCCGAAGTCGCCCGGCTGGACAACATGAGCGGCGACATCGAGGCGCTCGCCGACCGTCTCGCGGGAATCCGCAGCTGGGCCTATATCGCCCACCGCGCGGACTGGCTGAAGGAGCCACCGAAATGGGCCGAGCGCACGCGCGAGGTCGAGGCCCGCCTCTCCGATGCGCTGCACGAGCGGCTGACCCAGCGCTTCGTCGATCGTCGCACTGCGGTGCTCGTGCGCGACATCGGCGCGCGCGGCTCGGACGCGCTTCCGGTCACCGTTTCCGCAGACGGCGAGGTCAGCGTCGGGCCCGAGCCGATCGGCCATTTGAGCGGCTTCGAGTTCCGGGTGGATCCCTCCACGCGCCTAGCGGACAAGCGCCTGCTCCTCGCCGCGGCCGAGCGCCGCCTCGGGGACGAGCTAGAGCGCCGCGCCACCGCATTGATCGAGGAGCCCGACGAGACCTTCAGCCTTGCAACGGAGGAGAACGGCGGCATCGGCGTCGCTTGGGGCGAGCACATCCTCGCCCGGCTCGCAGCAGGACGCTCGCTGCTCGAGCCCGCGCTCCGAACCGCTAGAGCGCTCGACCGCCTCTCCGCCCAGAGCCGCGCCACGCTTCGAGCGCGCCTCGAGCGCTGGGTCGAAGCCCAGGTCCAGCGCCACTTGCATCCGCTCGAGCAGCTCGCTGCTGCGGCGACCGATCCGGCGAGCTCGCCCGGCGTGCGGGCGCTTGCTGCCATGCTCACCGACGCCGGCGGTTTGCTCCCGCGCAAGACAGCGCTCAGCGCCATTTCCCATCTCGAACAGGCGGACCGCCAGGCACTGCACAAGCTGCGCGTTCGGTTGGGGCCACTCGATGTCTTCCTCCCCCCGCTCCTCAAGCCGGCGGCGCAGCAATGGCGTGCCGCCTTGCTGTCGGTGAGGCAGGGCCAGTCGATGCCGGTGCTACCCGCCGCGGGTGCCGCCACGCTCGGCCCCGACGCCGACCCGCGCGGCGCCGCATTGGCCTATCGGCGCGCCGGGCGAACCTGGGTCCGTGTGGATCTTGCCGACCGCCTCGCCAGCCACGCCCGCAAGGTCCGCTCGGCCGGCGGCACCGAACCGGTGGACGCCGAGCTCGCGACGTCGATCGGTCTCGATGAGGAAGCGCTCGGGCGACTGATGAACGACATCGGCTTCACTCGCGCCGGCGATGCCTGGCGCTGGCGCGGTCGCCGCAGCCCTCGGCGCGATCAGCGTGGCTCGACGAGCCACGCCTTTGCCGAGCTGGCCAAGCTCAAGAAGAAGACGTGAGGATCGACCGTTATCTATTCTTCATCCGGCTGGTGAAGAGCCGAACGCTCGCCCAGTCGATCATCGGTCAAGGCCACGTCCGCATCGACGGCCGTCGAGTCGAGAAGCCGAGCGATGAGGTCCGCCTAGGCAGTGTCGTCGCCCTCCCGCTTCACGGCGAAGTGCGTATTCTGAAGGTCGTCAGCCTTCCCGCGAGCCGCGGTCCGGCGCCGGAAGCGCGCGCCTGCTACGAGGAGCTGGGAATTGACGAGCCGAGGGCGGCGACATAGCGAGGCGTCAAAGGGAGCCCTAACCAAATGACCTATGTCGTCACCGACGCCTGCATCAAATGCAAATATATGGATTGCGTCGAGGTCTGCCCCGTGGACTGCTTCTATGAGGGTGAGGTGATGCTGGTCATCAACCCCAACGAGTGCATCGATTGCGGCGTGTGCGAGCCCGAATGCCCAGCCGAAGCGATCCTCCCGGATACGGAGAACGGGCTGGAAAAATGGCTCGAGCTCAACAGCAATTTCTCGGCCGACTGGCCCAACATCACCCGCAAGAAGGAGAGCCCCGCCGATGCCGATGAGCACAAGGGCGAAGAGGGCAAGTACGATAAATATTTCACGCCGGACGCTGGCTCCGGCGATTAGCGGCCTCACCTCCGCGGAGAAATTCGCGGGAGCTTTCCCTGCCGATCAGCCGTTGTGTAGCGCCGAACAAACAGGGGAAATCATATGCGCCGCTCGTCCTGCATCGCGCTCGCAGCTTGTTGCGTGTTCGCTCCGTCATTTGCGCAACCCGGCCCGAGGGCCGCTCCGATGCCGAGTGCGGAAGATGTCGCGAACCGCGATACTGTCACCATCGCCGGCGGAATCGGCACAGTTCCGGACTATGTTGGGTCCAACGATTATCGATTGATCCCGGTCGCGGCGATCCGTGGAAAGGTGAGCGGCTTCTCTTTCAGCACGCGCGGCACCTATCTCTATGTCGACGCGATTCCGCACCACGGCGTCAGCAAGGTAGAATTCAACCTCGGCCCCATCGCCGGCCTGAGGCTAAACCGCACCAGCCGGGTCAAGGACCCAGTCGTCAGGCTTCTGCCGCGCCTCAAGAAGGCCTTCGAAGTCGGCGCATTCGCCGGAGAGAGCTTCCACGGGCTGGTCGACCCCTATGACACGTTGGCTCTGCGTCTCGACGTGCTCCACGACATCGGCAAGGCGCACAAATCGACCGTCTTCAGTCCGAACGTCGACTTCTCGACCCCGCTTTCGCGTACGACGTATGTCAGCGCGAGCCTCGGCGCCGAGTACGTCAGCAACAAATTCGCCGATTATTATTTCAGCATCAGCCCGGCGGATTCGCTGCGCACCGGCGGCGCACTGCCGGTGTTCAACGCCAATGGCGGGCTGAAAGACTGGAAGCTGGGACTCCTCCTCAATCAGTCGATCACCGGCGATCTCCTCGGCGGCCTTTCGGTCTTCGGCACGGCGCAATATTCGCGGCTTGTCGGCGATTTCAAACGCTCGCCGATCGTGTCGCAGCGCGGCAGCGCCAACCAGTGGCTCGCCGCCGCCGGCCTGGCCTACACTTGGTAGGCCCTAGCGCCGCCTGAGCAGCGCCTCGACGATGAGATCAGCTGCTTCCTCGGCACTGAGTTCGGTCGTGTCGATGCGGATTTCGGGATGCTCCGGCGGCTCGTACGGGCTGTCGATGCCGGTGAAATTCTTGAGCTCGCCGGCGCGCGCCTTGGCGTAAAGCCCCTTCGCGTCGCGCTTCTCGGCTTCAGCCAGCGGCGTATCGACGAAGATCTCTAAGAACTCGCCCTCGGGCAGCATCCGACGGACCATGTGTCGTTCGGCGCGGAACGGCGAGATGAAGGCGGTGAGGACGATCAGGCCCGCGTCGGCCATCAGCCGGGCGACTTCGCCGACGCGGCGGATATTCTCGATCCGGTCGGCGTCGGTGAAGCCGAGGTCGCGGTTAAGCCCGTGCCGCACATTGTCGCCGTCGAGCAGGAAGGTGTGCCGCCCGCGCGCCGCGAGCTTCTTCTCGACGATATTGGCGATCGTCGACTTGCCCGCGCCCGACAGGCCGGTGAACCACAGCACCGCCGGCTTCTGCCCTTTGAGCGCCGAATGGGTCTCGCGGCCGACCTCGAGGTGCTGGCGGTGGATGTTGAGCGCACGCCGAAGCGCGAAGTGAAGCATCCCGCAGGCGACCGTCGCATTCGTCAGCTTGTCGATCAGGATGAACCCGCCGAGCGCCTTTTTCGGGCTGGTCCCGTCGGCCGCATAAGACTCGAACACGATCTCGCGATCGGTCGAGAGCTCTGCGACTCCGATGCCGTTGAGGCTCAGGGTTTTGGCCGCGAGATGCTCGAGCGTGTTGACGTTGATCTCGTACTTCGGCTCCTGGACCATCGCCGTGACCGTCTGCGTCCCGAGCTTCAGCCAATAGCCGCGCCCCGGAAGCAGCTCTTCCTCGGCCATCCACACGATCGTCGCTTCGAACTGGTCGGCAGCCTCGGGGGGATCGCTTGCCGCCGCGATGACGTCGCCGCGCGAACAGTCGATCTCGTCCACGAAGGTCAGAGTCACCGAATGGCCCGCGACTGCCTCTTCCAGGTCCCCGTCGAGCGTGACCACCCGCTCAATCCGCGTGGTGCGTCCTGATGGGAGGATCCTGACCTCGGCTCCGGGCGTCACCGCGCCCGACGCGATCTGCCCCGCAAAGCCGCGGAAATTCTGGTCGGGCCGATTGACCCACTGCACCGGCATCCGAAGCGGCTTCTGCGCGTCAGCGTCAGCGTCGATCGGCACCGTGTCGAGATGGTCGAGCAAAGTCTCGCCCGAATACCAGGGCGTGCGTTCGCTCCCGCTCATGATGTTGTCGCCGTTGAGTCCTGACACCGGGATCGCCACCCACTTGTCGATCCCGATCTGATCGGCGAACACGCGGTAATCGGCCGTGATCGCCTCGAACGCACCTTGGTCATAATCGACCAAATCCATCTTGTTCACCGCCAGCACGAACCGGCGAATTCCAACCAGCTTCGCGAGATAGGAGTGCCGCCGCGTCTGCGTCAGCACGCCCTTGCGCGCGTCGACCAGCAGCACCGCGAGGTCCGCGGTCGACGCGCCTGTGACCATGTTGCGCGTGTACTGCTCGTGCCCCGGCGTGTCGGCGACGATGAACTTCCGTTTCGCGCTCGAAAAGAAGCGGTAGGCGACGTCGATAGTGATCCCTTGCTCGCGCTCGGCCGACAGTCCGTCGACCAAAAGCGCGAAGTCGATCTTCGTGCCCTGCGTTCCGTGACGCTTGCTGTCGCTCTCCAGCGCGTCGAGCTGATCGTCGAAGATCTGCTTGGATTCATAGAGAAGTCGGCCGATCAGCGTCGACTTGCCGTCATCGACGCTTCCGCAGGTGATGAAGCGAAGCAGCTCCTTCGCCTCCTGCTGCGCCAGCCAGGCGCGGACGTCGGTCCGGATCAGCTCCTCTTCAGATTGAAGCGGACGGGACATCTAGAAATATCCCTCCTGCTTCTTCTTCTCCATCGAAGCACTGCCCGCATCCTTGTCGATAATCCGCCCCTGCCTCTCGCTCGTCTTCGTCAGCAGCATCTCGGCGACGATAGCCTCGACAGTGCCGGCGTCGCTCTCGACCGCGCCTGAAAGCGGGTAGCAACCGAGTGTCCTGAAGCGCACCTTGCGCATCACCGGCTTCTCGCCGTTCAGCGGCATCCGCTCGTCGTCGACCATCAGGATCAATCCGTCGCGCTCGACCGTCGGCCGCTCCGCCGCGAAATAGAGCGGCACGATCTCGATGTCCTCGCGCATGATGTATTGCCACACGTCGAGCTCGGTCCAGTTGGACAAGGGGAAGACGCGCATGCTCTCCCCCTTGTTCTTCCGGACGTTGTAGAGCGACCAGAGCTCGGGCCGCTGGCGTTTCGGATCCCAGCGATGGTTGCGGTCGCGGAAGCTGAACACGCGCTCCTTGGCCCGGCTCTTTTCCTCGTCGCGGCGTGCACCGCCGAAGGCGGCGTCGAAGCTATATTTGTCGAGCGCCTGCTTCAGCCCTTCGGTCTTCCACATGTCCGTGTGAAGCGGGCCGTGCTCGAATGGGTTGATCCCGCGGCTCAGCGCTTCGGGGTTCTTATAGACGATCAGCTCGACGCCGGGCTCAGCGGCGACCTTGTCGCGGAGCGCATACATGTCGCGGAACTTCCAAGTCGTATCGACATGGAGCAGCGGGAAGGGCAGCGGACTCGGGAAGAAGGCCTTCCTGGCGAGGTGCAGCATCACCGCCGAATCCTTGCCGATCGAATAGAGCATCACGGGCTTGTCGGCCTCGGCGACCGTCTCGCGCATGATCTGGATGCTTTCGGCCTCGAGCCGGTCGAGATGCGTGAGTGCGCCCAAGTCTTAACTTGATCCCCGCTGAAGATTCGCCGTCGACTTAGTGGCTACGGCGCTCCAGCGCCATGGCCGCACCCGTCGAGCGCATCGATCAACGGCCGGAGCCCGGCGCCATATTTCCGCCACCGCTGGAGCGAGCTCCTGTAGATCGGCCGCCGCACCTGGGCGAGGCTGGCCGTCTTCACCGGCCGCTCGGTCTTGTGGAATTCGATGCATTGGTCGGCCCATTGCAACCCGAGGAAATCCACGAGCCGCCGCGCTTCCTTCTCCGTGTCGGCGACGACGTCCTCATAGCGAACGGTGGTCATGAAGCCTTCTGGGAGGACCGCCTCCCAATGATCCATCAGCTCGCGATACTTGCGGTAATAGCGGCCGAGCTCGGCAAGGTCGTAGCTTTGCGGCATGTCGTCCTTGAACAGCTTGGTGAAGCCGGAAAGGCAGGTGTCGACCGGGTCGCGGACGGTGTGGATCACCTTCGCCTTGGGTAAAAGCAGGTTGATCAGGCCGAGAAATAAGAAGTTGGTCAGCAGCTTGTCGGTGATCCGCCTCGCCTCACCCGCGCCCTCTCTCAACGCCTTCAGATAGTCTGCGCCGAGCATGTCGAGCTGGCCTGGCGTGATCTCCTGGATCATTTGAGGATATTTCGGAAGCGACGGGAAATGGTCGCGCAGAGCGCCTAGCGCCCGGCTCAGATGCTTCACTTCGCCCGCGCCGTGAACCTCCGGGTGGCTCGACAGGATCTGCTCGACCAGTGTCGAGCCCGAGCGCGGCATTCCGACGATGAAGACCGCACGCTCGTCATCGACTCCGGCATATTTGCGTTCATCGAACACCTCTCGCGGAAAGGCGGCGCGAATCGCATCGAAGAAGGCGTGCGTGTCGGGCTCATCGTAACCGAGCTGCGCGCGCTTGATCCGGCCGCCGGCGATGTAGTGCCCGAGCGCGCTTTCATGCTCGCCGCGGTCGTCGAGAGCCTTCGCATAAGCGAAGTGCATCGCGAGCAATTCCTCCGCCTGCGGATTCGGAGCCGCTTCAAAGATCGCCTGCATGCGCTCGAACAGTTCGGCGCCAACGCCTTCGGAAAAATCGATGAGATCATTGAGGTTGGCGTAGGCGCCGTACATCGCCGGATCGATCTCGAGCGCCTTCAAGATGTGCGTGCGCGCTTCGTCGAGCCGGCCGACCGACTTCAGCGCCACTCCGGCAAAATTCAGCGCTTCGGTATTCTCCGGCGCATTCTTGAGCGCACGGTCGAGGACTTCGACGGCTTCCTCGAAGCGGTCCTTGTCGTGTAGCACTTGGCCGAGCACGGTCAGCGCCTCGGTGCTTTCCTCCTCCACCTGCAGAGCGAGCCGAGCCGCCTGCTCGGCGGCCTCAAGATTGTTGCGCCCGAGCTGGACCCTGGCCGTCAGCACCAGCGTCTGCACGTCCGGTCCAAGCTTCAGCGCCTCGCCGAGCAGGTCCAGAGCCTCGATCTCCCGTTTCTGCGACGAGAGGAGCTGGGCAAGGTTGTTAAGCGCCTCGATGTATCGCGGATTCTGCTCGATTGCCGTCCGGAGCTCCTGCTCCGCGGCCTCCACCTTGCCGTCCTGCTGCAGCAGCGTGCCCAAATTATTGTGGGCTTCGGGATAGACGGCGCGTTGCGCGAGGGCGTCGCGGTAGGCGTCGAACGCTCCCTTGCTGTCGCCGGTCGCGCGCAGCGCGTTACCGAGATTGTTCAGCGCTTCGGCCATCCCCGGCCTGAGTTCGAGCGCCCGCCGGTAGCTCGCGACCGCCGGCTCGAATTCCTTGCGCTCGTATTGGACGATCCCAAGATTGTTGTGCGCCTGCGCATTGTCCGGCTCTAGCCGGATCGCCTGCTCGATCGCGGCCGACGCTTCGTCGAGGCGCCCCGCCTGCCGCAATATCTCGCCAAGGTTCGCGTGATAGCTCGCCGGCGCCCCGTTGATCTCGATCGCCCGCTTGAGCGCAGCCACGGCTTCGTCCATCCGCTCGAGCCGGGCTAGCGTCACTCCGAGGATATTGTGCGCGTCGGAACTGTCGGCCCGCGCCGCAATGAGCTGGCGGCAGACCCGCTCCGCCTGCGCGAACTCGCCGCGGGAAAAGAGCTGGCCCGCCATCTCGATCGCCCTGGCCGGCGTGACCTTCACCCGCCCGTGCTGCGCCTCGGCGATCACCTCATCGATGCTGCTTTCCGCCATCGCGCGCCTTCTACCCGCAAGTTCCGGCGCTTGAACCTGCGCACGAGCAAAAAAATTCATGCTCCGGCAACGTTCGTGCAGCGACAGTGCGTCCATCGACGCGGCTTGAGCCGACTTGTAAGGCAGCGCGCGTTTTCCCGTTCATGTTGAGAGATTTGGGGAGGGTTGAAGTGACCAGAAGTTTCCTGATGATGACCGCGATCCTTGCGATTGCGGCTACGCCCGCCACGGCCGCCGCTCCGGCAAAGAAAGCCTCGGCGCCGCCGCCCGCTTCCACTTCGATCGGCCCGAAGCAGGTCACCCGCGCTGAATATCTCGGAGATTTTCAGGCGCGTTTCAATGCGATGGACGCCAACCATGACGGCGTACTCGACTCGAGCGAAGTCGCCGCCGCCCAACAGAAGGAGCTCGAGGCTGCACGCGCCGAGGAGCAGCAGCAGCTCGAAGGCGAGTTCGCGAAGCTCGACACCAACCACGACGGCCAGCTGAGCAAGGCTGAGTTCATGGCTGCGGCCCGGCCGATCCAGCTCAACCAGACCCCGCAGCAGGCGATCGCCGACGTCGATGCGAACAAGGACGGCAGGATCAGCCTTCAGGAATTCGAAGCCCGTCCGCTCGCCAACTTCAACAAGGTCGACGCCAACCATGACGGCGTGATCACCGTCCAGGAAGTCCAGGCCGCGCAGGCTGCCGCGCGGAAGCGCTGACCTGTCGTCTGTTCGACGAATGACGAGCTCCGGCGGCTGGCAAGCCGCCTGGCTTTTCTATACCAGCGACTCTTCCCCGGGGAGCTGCTGGGGTTCTCATCAAAGTAGTACTTTGATGGGGTTCCCTGACGCGCAGCTGAGATCGGCGACAAGCGCCGAGACCCGTCGAACCTGATGCCGCTAATCCGGCCGTAGGGAGAAGGAGAGTCCAATGGGCGACGCGCCCGCACGCACCGAATTGAAAGTCACTACAGGCCCGATCCGCGGCTCGCGCAAGATATATGTGAACGGCGTCGCCATGCGCGCGGTCGACCTCGAGCCCTCGTCCGGCGAGCGGCCCGTGATCCTCTACGACACCAGCGGCCCGTACACTGACCCGGCGCAGCGGATCGACATCATGGCCGGCCTGCCCGAGCTTCGGCGGGACTGGATCCGCGGCCGGGGCGACGTCGAGGATGTCGCTCAGCGCGAGGTCCGACCTGAGGACAATGGCCAGCTTGGTCCTGATCGGAGCGGCGGAGTCTCGCCTTTCCCGAACGTCCGCAAGCGCGTACTTCGCGCCAGGGCCGGCGCGAACGTCACGCAGATGCATTACGCCCGCCGCGGCATGGTCACGCCGGAAATGGAATATGTTGCGGCGCGCGAAAACCTTGGTCGCAACGCCGCGCCGAACGTCACTCGCGACGGCGAGAGCTTCGGCGCGTCGATCCCCGATTTCATCACTCCCGAATTCGTCCGCGACGAGGTCGCTCGCGGGCGCGCAATCATCCCGTCGAACATCAACCACCCGGAGAGCGAGCCGATGGCGATCGGCCGCAACTTCCTGGTCAAGATCAACGCCAACATCGGCAACAGCGCCGTCGCCTCCGACGTCGCCTCCGAGGTGGACAAGATGGTCTTGGCGATCCGCTGGGGTGCGGACACGGTCATGGACCTTTCGACCGGCCGCAACATCCACGACACGCGCGAGTGGATCGTCCGCAATTCGCCGGTGCCGATCGGCACCGTCCCCATCTACCAGGCGCTGGAGAAGGTCGGCGGAATTGCCGAGGACCTCAGCTGGGACATCTTCCGCGACACCTTGATCGAGCAGGCCGAGCAGGGCGTCGATTACTTCACCATCCACGCCGGCGTCCGCCTGCCCTACGTGCCGCTGACGGCGAAGCGCGTCACCGGCATCGTCAGCCGCGGCGGATCGATCATGGCCAAATGGTGCCTCGCCCACCACCGCGAGA
>JABFXK010000286.1 GCA_013361785.1 Sphingomonas sp. | reverse complement strand
TGGTCAGGCGGCGAGCGGCCGGCGTGCCGCAGGCGCATCGCCGAAGCGGAAGCTCGACGCGGTGAGGCCGCCGAACAGGTCGGTCTTGTGATAGACGCAGTGCCCGCGTTCCTCCTCTGCCGCGCCAACCGCGACCATCAGCGGCAGAAGATGGTCCTCTCGCGGATGAGCGGCGCGGGCGAGCGGCGCCTCGGCCCAACGGATCAGCAGCTCGCGCCGCCGCTCGGGTGAAGCTTCGAGCAGTGCCTGCTGGAGCCAGGCGTCGAACCGCCGCGACGGCTCGATCCCCCGCGTGTCCCGCATCTCCCGCAGATTGTGGTAGCTGAGGCCGCTTCCGACGATGAGCACGCCCTCGTCGCGTAGAGGAGCGATCAAGCGGCCGGCCTCAAGGTGCAGCGCCGGGTCGAGGTTGCGGTTCAGCGACAGCTGAACGACTGGAATGTCCGCGTCCGGGTACATCGGCTTCATGATGCTGAAAGTGCCGTGGTCGAAGCCACGAGTGGGATCGAGCCGAGCGCCGATGCCGCCACCGGTCAGCAGTTGCTGCACGCGGCTGGCCAGGGCGGGCGAGCCGGGCGCGGGATATTGAATGCGGTACAGATAGTCGGCGAAGCCGTAATAGTCATAGACCATCCCGGGCTGCTCGCCCGACGAGACGGTGAATTCCGGCTCCTCCCAATGACCCGAAATGACGAGCACCGCCTTAGGCGTGTCAGCCAGCTCGCGGCGCATGTCCTTCAGCGACTGCTCGAGCCGGTCGAACGCGCGACGGAACTCGCCCTCCATATAAGGCCAGGGACCGCCGCCATGGCTGACGAAATAGGTGGGCAGGCGAGTGTGTGTCATTGCCTGTCCGATGTTTGATTTTCGTGGAGATTAATCAACGCGCCTTCTGTTGAGGCATCATTTCCTATACGTTGATGATCTATGGACAGTCTGACCAGCCTGCGGGTGTTCTGCATGGTGGCGGAACTCAAGAGCTTCACGGCGGCCTCGCGGCGGCTTCACCTGTCGCCGGCAATGGCCAGCAAGCACGTGATGCATCTCGAGCGCCAACTCGGAACCAGGCTCCTCAACCGCACGAGCCGCCATGTGAGTCTGACCGAGGCCGGGCAGATCTACTTCGATCAGGTCCGGCCGATGCTTGAAGGACTGGAGGAAGCCGAGGCCGCGGTCAGCAACGTCACCGTCGTGCCGCGCGGAACGCTGAGGTTCAGCGCACCGGTGTGGTTTGCCAACCCGGTATTCGCGCGCATGCTCGCCGACTATCACCAGCGCTATCCGGACGTCTGCTTCGACATCGACCTGTCGGGGCGGATGGTGAACCTGGTCGACGAAGGCTTCGATCTCGCCCTTCGTACGACCGCGTCCGACAATCTCGATCCCGGCCTGATCGCCAGGCCGCTCACGGAGGTCGGCTTCCAGCTGCTCGCCTCCCCCGAATATCTGCGCCGCGCGGGCCGCCCGGGCAACGTAGTGGATCTGAACGGCCACGCTCTACTGCTCTACAGCGGCATTCGCGTTTCGGACGGCGCTCACAAGCTCGGCGCCGAGCCGGAGCGGTACAAAATAGTGCTCGAAACCGGCAATGAGACCATGCTCCACCTCGGAGCGCTCGAAGGACTAGGTATGACCTTCCTGCCCAAATGGATGATCGAGGACGATATTGTGGAAGGACGGCTCGAACGCGTGCTGCCGGGTTTCGAGCCGCTCGTCGGCCGACTCTTCGCCGTTTATCCCAGCCGCAAATATCTTTCGGCGAAGGTGCGCACTTTCATCGACTTTTTCGCCCAGGACGGTCGCCTGTCCTGAAGCGGGGCTCGTCGTGAAGCCCCGAACCCGCTTGCCACCCGTGAACCTTTCAAAATGCGCGGATCTTACGCCGGCACCGGCGTTGCAGGTCGGCGGCGTGTGAACAGGAAGCCGACTACCAGCCCAAAGAGGAAATTCGACGTGCTCGTCTCGATCGCGTGATAGAAGCGGACGTCGGGCGGCATGTAGGGGTTGTCCGGGAGCAGCGGCGCAATGCCGCCGATCAACGAATAGACGAGCGCCAGGACGAGCGGCGCACCGCGCAGGCCACTCTTCAACAACGGATAAGCGGCCCCGACGAAGATCAGCGACCGCCCAACCTGGACCGCCGCGACCGCGTAGGTAGGCGGGATCGTGCGGGTGGTTGCGTAGAAGTCGGCAATGTATGGATAAACCAGCGTTCCCGCGGTCCAGTATAGGACCTCATACGCAACGACGACGGCCAGGAGCATCAGCGGCGTGAAGCCGCCAGGCTCCGCCGTCGCCTTGTCCGTATCCCGCCAACGGCCCGCCAGAAGAACCGCGACTGGAGACAGGATTGCGAAGATGATCGCCGCCGGCACGGCTGCAGCTGCGACCTCGCGCAGTGGCAAGACTTTGAAGAACAAGGCCTCGATCAGATTGTTGGCCGATCCGACCACAAATCCGAGCAGGAACAGCATCAGGACCAGCCGCCACCCGCTCGCGCCTGACGTTCGTGCCACGATCCAGAGCACGACGAGATTGAGCAGCAGGTAAAGGCCAATCATGATCGAGGCGATCCTTGGCGGATGTTAGTGCGCGTTACCGTATTAATGCTGTAGCACACACGAAATGCCGTTGGAACGGAAAAAGATGACGCTGCGCTAACCTAACTTATTGACAGCAATGTAAGTGAATGAGAGGACTGAATCCGCTCAGGAATTAAGGGATCATGGCGACCTTCCGGCACCCAATTGCCATCGAACCGGCCGACATCGACCACATGGGTCATGTCAACAATGCCGTGTACCTGAAATGGGTGCAGGAAGCGGTCGTCGATTATTGGAGCAGCGTCGCCCCGCCGAGCGCCGTCGCAGAGCACCTGTGGGTCGCGCTCAAGCATGAGATCACCTACCTCAGGCCCACCTTCCTCCAGGACAATGTCGTCGCCGAGGTGATCGCGGAGAAAGTCGAAGGCGCCCGCGCCTTCTTCCACACCGTCCTCCGCCGCGGCGACGAAGTGCTGAGCGAGATCTCCAGCTGCTGGTGCTGCCTCGACGCGGCGACCAAGCGCCCGGCCCGGTTGGCGCGAGATATCGTGGGGCGGTTTCTGACTCCAACCTCTTAGCGTCAATCTACTGTCAGGTGATTACAAGCACCTTCTTGAAGAACCTGTCTGCCGGAGCTTCCATCAAATCTCGTGCAATGTCGGTCCGTCTCGCGAGGTCTCCGAGAATGGCCGCTTCGAGATAATCGAGATAGCGACCGGCATAATGCTCGTTGTCGCTTGCTGGCGCCCAATACCAGCGCCGAGACTGAAGCTCCGAAATTAGACTCAGTATCGGATCCGGCGGATGGACTTCCAGTCCCTCGAAGGTCACGTTCGCCGCATAAGCAATGGATGCGAGCTTGGCTCCGTAAGCCTCTTTGAGAGCCAAGTATCCCTCTGGCGCCTTTATCCCCGCCAGCCTCTGTCGTGCCGCACGAAATTTCCCCTCCGCCTCTACGAGGCGAACGGTTGTCAACCGCCAGAGAAACGGAACCACTTCAAGCGTGAACCTGATCAACTTCACACGCACAGCCTAGTCGCGCGCCCTAGGTTAGCAATGACTGCTAAGACAACTTCTAAGCCGCCTTCACTTTCTCCGCCGCATCCCACCGCGCCGTAAGCTCGCGCGCCGTCTCGACGTCGGGCGGGAAGTCGACTTCGCCCCATTCCGCGCCGTTGATGTCGAGCGTCCACACTTCGCTGCTCTGCGCCAAATGGTGGATCACGCGCAGGTACCAGATGGTCGTGCCCTCGGGCGTGCGCAGCGCATGCTCGATCGCCTCGCGGACGCGCTCCGCGCCGCCGGCGCGGAAGGCGAGCAGGCCGATCGACTCCG
>JABFXK010000246.1 GCA_013361785.1 Sphingomonas sp. | reverse complement strand
CCCACTCATTGCGGTCGACGGGTGCGGCACGCGCCTCGGCCGCGGAAAGGGCCATTACGACCGGGCGCTCGCGCGATTGAGGAAGAATGGCGCGCGGCTGATCGGCGTCGGCTGGGAGATTCAAAGACTGACGGAGACGATCCCCGCCGACGATTGGGACGTGCCGCTCGATGGCTTTGCGTCCCCTGATGGGCTGGAGCTGTTCAGCGGCCTGTGAATGCAGTCGTGACGTGAAAGCCACAGCGCCGGCTTTTACTCGGCGAAACTGATCCAGGTCAGTCCGGGCGACGAAACTCTTATTCTTTTACCGATAGTTGAGTGGTAATGAGCGAATCCTAGCGATCAACAAGGGATCGCAAAGAAGGACTCGCCATGCGTGTAAAGGCGATCGCATTTCTGATCATCGTTGCCGGCAGTGCCGCGGCGTTCATGGCGCTGCGCAGCGAAAACCGCGCCGATGCGGCCGGCGGCAATTGCTATTCGGCCGCCTCGGGCCCCTCGACTCCAACGATCTGCAGCTAAATCAGCGCGGCTCGCGCGAGCGGTTGAGCATCATCGCGTCGGCGATCAGCGCCTTGAAGGCCGTCTCGTCGACGTCGTCGCCCTCGTGGAAATCGATCGCTCGGCGGGTGCCGCCTTCAAGGCTCGAATTGAACAATCCACTTCGATCGTCGAGCGACGCGCCCTTGGCGAAGGTCAGCTTCACTTTGTCCTTGTAGGTTTCGCCGGTGCAGATGATGCCGCTATCCTCCCACACCGGAACGCCGAGCGGGTTCGACGCCTTTCGCCACTTGACGGTCTCGATCACATCCGGGTCGGCCTCGCGGATCAGGCGCCGGAGCCGCGTAAGCATGGCGCCCCGCCAGTCGTCCATCGAGCGCAGCCGCTCGTCGATCAGCTCAGAAGCAGGTCTGTCATTCATCTCAGTTCGGTCTCTGGCGCTATTTTCATGCAATGGACAGAATCGATCTAACGGCGAGTGCTACCGGCATTCCCCGAGGATCGAGGCGAGCATTGGCGAAAACGACGGCGGACATCGTTGAGACGCCGGGCGAACGGCTGCCGTTCAAGGTCGTCTTCTCCCGCGACGGCAAGGTCATTGCCGAGCGCCCGTTGGGCTCCCAGGAGGGCGGCCGAAAGCTGATCGACAATCTCCTTCCGCTGCTACGCAAGGACGAGAATCCGTAAAGTCTCCGGCTCGCCCGGCTTCCGCTCAGGATCTGTGGCGCTTCGAATGGTGGGCCTTCGTCTTCGCCGTCTCGTGGCGGCGGGCGTTCCCGTGCCGATGTGCCGCCTTGTGATGACGATTCGCCGACTCCTTCAGCTCCTGGGTGATCAGCGCCCGGCAGCTGCTGTTCCGCATGATCTTCGTGTACGTCAGGCGGTGGCACATACGGATCGTGCGAGGCGACGTCTTTGCGCCCTCGTGCCGCTTCTTCGACTTCTCATGGCGCGCGTGAGTGCTCCGGTGGCGCCCTTTCGCGGTGGTGTGCCGGGCATGCGTCGTGCGATGCTCCACGTGCGTCGAGCGATGCTGCACGTGGCTGGTGCGATGCTGCGCGCTGCTGGTGAAGCGGTGCGTCGGACGCGCTCTCGGCATCGGCGGGAACGGCGGCGGCTCGGGGACCGGCTGCACCTCCGGAGCATCGGGAGTCGACTGCGCCGTCGGCGAGGCGGGCTCGGCCGGGCCGGTCGGCTGAGCCGTCGCGGCGGGGCGCTCCGGCGGAACCGGCTGAGCTGTGGACGGCGACGCGACAATGGCAAATGCCAGGACTGCGCCGGCAAGGACGATAGGCTGCATCATAATCTCCCCTCACGTCCGGCAGTGCTGCGCCGGGCGAACCGAGAAGGAGGATAGACGCCACGCCTGCGACCGGCACATCCTCGCGAGAGAGCTTCAACCGAGCGGTTGCACGGTCTGGCGCTAATGCGGGCCGTCACGAGGGTGCCTCTTCGCCGGCGTTTGCCGCGTCTGTGTGGAGGATATAGGGGTGCGGTCGATGAGCGAACCTGCACCGCGCAAGCTCGCCGGAATCGGCGCAATCGTCGCTCTGATCGTCTTTTGGGCGGCATTCGTCGCAAGCCTGGCGCCGCTCGTCGGCAAATGGCCTGTGCTTGTTCAGGCGCCATATTATCTAGTGATGGGAGTGGCGTGGGTTATCCCGTTGAAACCGTTGATTAGGTGGGCGCAGACCGGATCGTTCCGGTCGCATCCGCAAGATTGAAACTGCTGTATTACTGGGGTATATCACCAGCGAATGAACCAGGCGCTGACAATCTCGAACCCGTTCGACGGGCTGCGCAAGAGCGCGCTTCGCTGTCGCGAGCGTGCCCGCTCGCTCGTCCGCGCCTACCCGCGCGAGGCGATCGGGGCCGGTGTGCTGGGATTCGTGGCCGCGGTCGCGCTTGGAAGCATGGCCGTGCCCAATCCGGCGACGAGCCCGGCGGCGCATGCGGCGCCCCCTGCCCCGCCGCCGATGACGTATCAGCAGGTCGCGCCGCAGCAGGCGCTAAAGATCAACGCCGACATCCCGCTTGCCGGCGGACCCAACCCGGCCGCGGCGCCTTTCCTGTTCAAGGGCAGCAACTCGGCTCGCGCGCAGGCGCTCGATTGCCTTGCGAGCGCGGTCTATTACGAGGCGGGCAACCAGGACGCCGACGGCGAGCGCGCCGTCGCGCAGGTGGTGCTCAACCGCGTCCGCCACCCGGCCTTCCCGAACAGCGTCTGCGGAGTGGTCTATCAGGGTTCGACCCGCGCGACTGGTTGCCAGTTCACCTTCACCTGCGACGGGTCGCTTGGTCGCGCACCCGACGCCGACGGATGGCGACGCGCAACCGCGGTCGCCGAAGAGGCTCTGTCAGGCTCCGTCTACGCGCCCGTCGGCTGGGCGACGCATTATCACGCGGATTATGTCGTTCCGACCTGGGCCTCCAGCATGGCCAAGGACGCGGTCGTCGGCGCCCACATTTTCTATCGCTGGCCCGGCAACTGGGGCCGGCCTGCGGTGTTCACCGAGGCTTATGCCGGCCGTGAACCGAACGCTGCTGCTCTCCGCATGGCTGCACTCGCGGCGCCGCACGTTACTCCCGTCACGGCGCAGGGCGAGGTCGCCGAGGCGGTCAAGGACATTCCCGGCGCCGAGGCGCTGAAGCTCGCTCCGTCGATGCGCGGCGACAAGCGCGTCGCCATCCGTTTCAACCTGGTCGCGCGCAAGGCGTCGGACGAGGTCACGACCGAAGATTACACGAAGAAGTTCGGAGCGTCGGACAATCTCAAATATGCGCTGTCTTCGCAGACGGTCGCGACCGACGAGCAGCCGCTCGGCAAGGCCGCGACGCCCGCGACCGCGTCAGCAGCGCCAAGCGGCGGCCCCGCACTCGCTTCAGCCCAACCTTACTCTGCGTTTTGCCCCGGAACGACCGGCGCGATTTGCGGCGCCAGCTTCAATTCGACCCTGACCCTGATATCGTCGAGGCGTGCGTCGATCGCCAGATCGTCGTCCGACAGCGAGGAAGCGGCGCTCCACTGACGCCCCGTCACCGCAAGCGGCGCGAACGGTCCTTCGTCGCGCAGCGGGTCGCGATCCTCGAGCCCGACCACCGCATCGTCAAACGCCGCGCACCGGTCGAGCATCGCCGTCCCAGGATTGTCGCGGAAGCGTCGCTGGCACTCCCGGCTGGCGTTCGCGAGCGCGAATTCATCCTTGGTGCGGAAGATCTGCAGCGCATCGGCGACGGCGGCGTCGATCGCCTTGACGTGCAGCCGATCTTCCATCGGCTCGGGCATTGCCGCGGCTACGATTGCCGTATGCCGTCGCGGCAGCTGCGCGCTCGCCGCCCAGAAGCCGCGCGTGAGCGGCACACTCGGGCCGACCGCCAGCACGGCGGCAATTGCGGCCGCGGCAAAGGCGGCGGCCAGCGGCCATCTGCGCGGATGCCGCGCAGCGAGCGCCTCATCGTTGAACTGGAGCGGGTCGGTAAGCGCCTTTCCGCCCCGAAGCTCGCGATAGGCGTGGATGATCTCGGCGGCCCGTGTTCCATCGCCGCCGTCACGATCGGGATGGTACTGCTTGATCAGCCGCTTGTACGCCTGCTCGATCGCCGCGGAATCGGCGCCGGCCTCGAGGCCCAGAACGGCAAGAGCAGAGACACGGCCGGCCATGGCCAGCAGGTCTAATCCAACTTGTAGCAGCGTGAAAAGTGGCGCGAGTGACGGGACTTGAACCCGCGACCTCCGGCGTGACAGGCCGGCGCTCTAACCAACTGAGCTACTCCCGCGTTTTTGAGTATCCTTGCAAGAGAAGGACTGCGGGCGCGACTAGGAGAGGGCCTTGGGAGTGTCAACCATCGCAGGCTCCATTTCCTGGCGTTCTTCGACCTCCTCCTCATCTTCCTCGCCGATGTGGGTCAAGGTGCCGTGTTCAAACAGGAATCCGGCGATGTCGGGCGTGCCTGCAGCGGAGAAAACCGTCTTCATGATGATCAGCAGCGGGACCGCGAGCAGCGCGCCCGTGGTCCCCCAGATCCACGCCCAGAAGGACAGCGAAACGAGGATCGAAAGCGGGCTGATCGTCAGCCGGTGGCCAACCACCATCGGCGTGAAGAAATTCGCCTCGACAAGGTGGAAGCCGATGAAGATGACCGGCGGCCAAAGCGCTCCCCAGATGTCCGGGTAGGTCATCAGCCCGCCGACGAACAGCAGCAGCGCCGAGACGATGGGCCCGAGATAGGGGATGTAATTGGCGACCGCGACGATGCCGCCCCACATCACCGGCGAGGGCATGCCCAGCAGCCACAGCGCTCCGGCAGTGAGCCCTCCAAGGCCGATATTGATGAGCGTGATCGTGCCGAGATAGGTCGAGGTCGCGTCGACCACCTGCTGGATCACCCGGGCGGTGGTTAGCGCCCCTTCGAAGCTCCCGCGGCTGACGATCGTCCGCTTGCGCATCGACGTCCAGCCGGCGAGGAAGAAAAAGATCACCAGCAGCGCGAAGAACAGCTGGATGAGCAGGTGCGGCGCCGAGGTGGCGAGCAGGCTCACGACCGAGCTCGGCTGCTCGATCGTCACGGTGCGCGCGTGGCTCGCGTGGCTGACCTCGATCTGGTTGGCGATGCGCCCAACGAACCGGTCCAGATTCTTGTACAGGTCGAACACCGGCTCCAGCGCCGAGCGCACCTTCGGGATCTTCGACGGGACCTGAGCAACCCAGTCGCTCGCCGGAACGACGATCGAGCCGATGGCGAAGATGGCGATGAGGAGGAACAGGATGAGGCAGAGCCCCGCGGCCGCCTTGGAGGGAATTCCGCGGCGCTCGAACCATTCGAGCAGCGGCACCAGCGCGATGGCGATGACAAGTGCGGCCGTCACGGGCATGAAGAACTCGGCGCCGGCGCGAAGCGCGAACGGAAGCAGGACGATCAGCGCGATCCCGGCGATCAGCGTCAGCGACGCGAGCAGTCGGTCGCGCTTGGCCGTGATGGTCTCGGCGAGCGCTCGTGCTTCGTCCGAAACCTCTTCTTCGGGCTCGTGCTGTTTGCGGGTCCGCGCGTCCATGGCGGGAGCATACCGTTGCGGATTTCATGCGGCTAGCGGATTAGCGGCGCTGCCCGATTCTGATGCTCGCCAGCCCCCCGGAGGACTGCGCGTCAGAATGGTGCCCCTGGTCCGACTCGAACGGACACTCCGGTGAAGGAACTCGATTTTGAGTCGAGCGCGTCTACCATTCCGCCACAGGGGCACGCACCGCGTCAGGTAGCGGCGCGCGCCCCGGGCGGCAACCACTCGCGCTATTCGGCCGGAACCGCCGTTCCGTCAGGACCGATGCCATAGGGATTCGGTCCGTAGCGATTGTCGCCCGGAGCCCCCGGCATCACATAGAATACGATCAGCACGATCGCGCCGATGAGCGTGATCAGGCCGAGCAATCCGGTAATCGCCAGGCCACCGGCCGCTGCTGCAAATCCGCCTCCGGCCGCAACCGCTCCGGCCGTCGTCAGCGCCATGACGATCATCAGGCACTCTGGGATGAGCGGAAGAAGAACCCACCAGCCCGGCTTGTTCACGTCGTGCAGCCGCCTGACTCCTACCGCGAGCGAGGGCACGATCGTCGCCAGCCACAGCAAGGTGGTGAGCGGTCCGTACATCCCGGCAATCATCCGATGGACGCCGAGAATGCTCTCGATGATGCTCGCCACGATGTAGGCGACGACCAGCGCGAGCATGTACCACCACAGCTCGGGTCTCGGTGCACGTCCACTGAAGTCTGCGTATTTTTCCAGGATCGGCCGCTTCGCCCAGTCGACCGGAGTCATGCTGTTGGGATTCATTGCCGGTACTCCCCCTTGTGAAGAAGCGAATGCTAATCCTTCATTTCCACGGCGCAACTAGTTCCGCGGCGCTTGCCGACGATAGCTGAGCGCTTCGGCGACGTGGATGCGCCCAACCTGCTCGGCTCCGGCAAGATCGGCGATCGTCCGAGCCACTCGAAGCACCCGGTGAAAGCCGCGCGCGGACAGTCGCATCGCTGCCGCCGCGTCGGCGAGCAGCTTGCGCCCCGGCTCGTCGGGCGTCGCGACCTTGTCGAGAAGCTCGCCGTCCGCTTCGGCATTGGTTCGCGGGCCGTGGCCGTTGTAGCGGTCCGCCTGGACCTGCCGAGCGGCGGCGACGCGCTTCGCTACCTCGGTGCTTCCTTCCGCAGGCGCCGGAAGGGTGAGGTCGGCCGCAGATACGCCGGGCACCTCGACGTGAAGATCGATGCGGTCGAGCAGCGGCCCCGACACGCGCGCCTGATAGTCTGCGGCGCATCGCGGCGCGCGGCTGCACGCCAGCGCGGGATCGCCGAGATGGCCGCAGCGGCACGGATTCATCGCCGCGACCAGCTGCACGCGTGCCGGAAAGGTCACGTGCGTATTCGCGCGAGCGACGCTGACGGAGCCGGTCTCGAGCGGCTGGCGAAGCGAATCGAGCACCGGCCGCTGGAATTCCGGCAGCTCGTCGAGGAACAGCACGCCGAGATGCGCGAGGCTGATCTCGCCCGGGCGGACGCGTAAGCCGCCGCCTACCAGCGCGGGCATCGAGGCGCTGTGATGCGGCGCCCGGAATGGGCGCTTGCGGCGGATCCTGCCGCCGCCAAGCTCGCCCGCGACCGACGCCACCATCGACACTTCCAGCGCCTCGCTCGGCTGGAGCGGCGGGAGGATTCCGGGAAGACACGCGGCGAGAAGCGACTTCCCCGCCCCTGGCGGACCGCTCATCAAGAGGTTGTGACCTCCCGCGGCGGCGATCTCGAGCGCGCGCTTTGCGACTTCCTGTCCTTTGACCTGATTGAGATCGGGACCGCCACTCGGCGGTTCCGCTTCGACGGGCTCGGGAGCGGCCACAAGGCTCGTGCCTTTCAAATGCGCGAGCAGCGCGAGCAGGTCGGGCGCGGCGATGACGTCGAGCTCGCCGGCCCAGCTCGCCTCGCTGCCCTGCGCCGCCGGGCAGATCAGGCCCTTGTCCTGCGAGGAAGCGTGGATCGCGGCCAGCAGCACGCCGGGAGAGGCCGCGATCCGCCCATCGAGGCACAGCTCACCCACGGCGACATAGTGCGACAGCGTTTCCGCGTCGGTAGCTCCGATCGCCGCGAGCAAGCACAGCGCGATCGGCAGGTCGTAGTGCGACCCCTCCTTTGGCAGGTCAGCGGGCGAAAGATTGATCGTAATGACCTTGGGCGGAAGCGCGAGCCCGATCGCGGCAAGCGCCGCGCGCACGCGCTCGCGGCTCTCCGCGACGGCCTTGTCCGGAAGGCCGACGATGGTGAACTTCGGAACGCCGGATGTCAGCTGGACCTGCACTTCGACGGCGCGGGCCTCGAGACCGAGATAGGCGACAGTGGCGACGGTTGCGGCCATCAGGCCCCGCCCCCCGAACACGCAACGCTGGTCAGACTTCCCCCTAGCTCGGCCCGGCGACGCTAGCCCGCTCTGGGCGCGTTCGGCAAGCTCTTGCCGTCATGCGGGTGTATCACCACATCAATACACATGCGCGGAGAGAAGTGGCGGCGATTCATCGATCATCCGGTCGTCGAATGGACATTGTTCGCAGTCGGGCTCGTCCTGCTGATCGTCTCGCCGCTGGTCGGTGCGATCCCCGGTCCCGGTGGGATCGTCGTTGCCGGAGTGGGCCTCGCGCTCGTGCTTCGGACGAGCATTTGGGCCAAGCGCCGCTATGTGAAATTCAAGCGGTGGCAACCGAAGGCCGGGAGGTGGACCGACTGGGCGTTGAGGCGCCCTAGCGCCCGCCGGCGCGAAGCGCTTCGAAAAGCCGCCGACAGTGGCCCGAGCGATTGACTTGGCGCCGCTCGTCCACTATCGGCGCGCACGACAGCGGCTGCCTTCGGGGCGGCCCTTTTTCTTTGAATTTAGAGGCATGAGCGATGAAGCGCACCTTCCAGCCGAGCAATCTCGTCCGCAAGCGGCGTCACGGGTTCCGCAGCCGCATGGCGACCGTGGGCGGACGCAAGGTGCTGAACGCCCGCCGCGCCCGCGGCCGCAAGAAGCTCAGCGCCTAACTACGATCAAGAAACGCGCGGACTTCCTTGCCGCCAACTCCGGGCTGCGCGCGAGCACGCCCGGATTCGTGCTGCTCGTCCGCGACCGCAAGGATGGCGATCTGCGGATGCGGGTCGGCTTCACCGTCACCAAGAAGATCGGCGGCGCGGTCGTGCGGAATCGCATGAAGCGCCGCTTCCGCGCCCTCGCCCGCGAAATCCTGCCCAGCCGCGGCGTTCCAGGCGCCGATCATGTGATGATCGGCCGCGCCAATGGCGTCGAACGCGAATTCGGCCTGCTTCGAAATGAGCTCGCAGGCGCACTCGACAGGCTGCACCGCCGATGATCGCAAGGGTCATGATCCTGATTGCCCGTGCCTGGCAGAAAGGCCCGTCCCAAGTCCTTCCGCCGAGCTGCCGGTATCAGCCGAGTTGCTCGGCCTATGCGATCACCGCAATCCAACGCTATGGGGCGGCGCGCGGCGGATGGATGGCGTTGAAGCGCATCTTGCGCTGCAATCCCTGGGGCGGCCAGGGTTACGACCCGGTACCCGAGAGGATTGAGGACAAGTGAACGACAGCAAGAATCTGATCCTCGCCGTCGCGTTGAGCGTGCTGGTGCTGATCGGCTGGACGTGGGTCGCCGATCGTTATTTCCCGGCGGCCAATCCGCCGAGCACCAAGATCGTCGCGGGCAAGCAGCAGCCGGTGCAGCAGCCCGAATCGCAGCCGAGCGCTCCGGCGACCCCCAAGGCGATGAGAAGCGTTGCGGCGGCGCTCCAGTCGACGCCACGGATCGCGATCCGGACGCCCTCACTTTCCGGCTCGATCAACCTCAAGGGCGCCGAGATCGACGACCTGCTCCTGCTCAACCACAAGCAGACGATCGCGGCGAATTCGCCGCCGGTCCGGCTCCTGTCGCCGCTCGGCACGCCCGGCGCTTACATCGCCGAGTTCGGCTGGACGGCGCAGGGCGCGCAAGTGCCCACGCTGGACACCGTGTGGACGGCCGACCGGCAGCAGCTTTCGCCGGGGCAGCCGGTCACCCTGACCACGCAAACGCCTGACGGCACGCGCTACCAGATCAAGATCGCGGTCGACGATGGCTATCTGTTCACGGTCGGCCAGAGCGTCCTCAACGCGTCGGGCAATCCAATTCAGGTGCGGCCGATCGGGCTCGTCAGCCGCTCCGGCCAATCCCCCGACCGGTCCAGCTGGACCAACCATGTCGGACCGATGGGCGTGTTCGGCGGCAAGGCCGACTACGACGTCAACTGGAAGGATCTCGACCAGAAGGGCAATGTCGATTTCAGCAACACCAGTGGCTGGCTCGGCTTCACCGACAAATATTGGCTGACCGCGCTGGTGCCCCCCGGGAATGTCTCCGCAGCATTCGCGCGAAGCCCGACCGGCGCTTACCAGGCGGACTATTCGGCAGCGCCGGCAGTCGTTCAGCCGGGGCAGACGGTCACCACACAGGCGCGGCTCTTCGCGGGCGCCAAGGAGAAGAGCTGGCTCGACCGTTATGAGGACGCCGGAATCCCGAAGCTGTCGAAGTCGATCGATTGGGGCTGGTTCGAATGGTTCATGCGCCCGATCTTCGACCTCCTCCTCAAGCTGTTCGAGCTGACCGGCAATTTCGGGATCGCGATCATGTGCCTCACTTTGATCGTTCGCGGGATTATGTTCCCGATCGCGCAGAAGCAGTTTCAGTCGATGGCGGCGATGCGCAAGCTGCAGCCGAAGATGAAAGCGATCCAGGAGCGCTTCAAGGACGACAAGCAGGAGCAGCAGAAGCAGATCCTGAAGCTCTATCAGGAGGAGAAGGTGAACCCGGCGGCGGGCTGCCTTCCGATCGTCCTGCAGATCCCGATCTTCTTCGCGCTTTACAAGGTGCTGGTGATCAGCGTGGAGATGCGCCACCAGCCGTTTGTCCTGTGGATCAAGGACCTGTCGGCGCCGGATCCCCTGACGCCTGTGAACCTGTTCGGCCTGCTCCACTTCAGCCCGCCCGCGTTCCTCGCGATCGGGGTCCTGCCGATCCTCGTGGGCGCGACGCAGTGGGCGACGATGAAGCTCAATCCGCAACCGATGGATCCGACCCAGGCGCAGATGTTCGCGATCATGCCGTGGGTGATGGTGTTCTTCTTCGCCCCGCTCGCGGCGGGCATCCAGCTCTACTATGTGACGAGCGGCGTGCTGACGATCCTGCAGCAATGGTGGCTGTACCGCCGCTTCGGGCTTCACCTCAGCGACACGCATCCGGTCGCGACATGACCGGCCAAGCGGACGAGGAGCTGGCGGAGCGAGCAAGGAAGCTGTTCGCGGGCCCGATCGAGTTCCTGAAGTCCGCGCCGGAGCTGAAATTCCTGCCGGACCCCGCGGCGCCGGAGATTGCCTTCGCCGGCCGGTCGAACGTCGGCAAAAGCTCGCTGCTGAATGCACTGACTAGCCGGAAGGCGCTTGCCCGCACCTCGAACACGCCCGGGCGGACGCAAGAGCTCAATTTCTTCAATGTCGGCGAGCCGCTTCAATTCCGGCTCATCGACATGCCCGGCTACGGCTTTGCCGAAGCCCCTAAGGACCTCGTCAAGCGCTGGCGCCACCTGGTGAACGACTATCTCCGCGGCCGGGCGGTGCTGAAGCGCGCGCTCGTGCTGGTCGACTCTCGCCATGGCCTCAAAGAGGTCGACCGCGAGATGATGCATATGCTCGACGAGGCGGCGGTGAGCTACCATCTTGTGCTGACCAAAAGCGATAAGGTGAAGCCGTCGGCGCTCGGCGCTCTGTATGAGGCAACCGCAGTGGAAGCCGCGAGGCATCCGGCGGCGCACCCGTCGATATTCACGACGTCGAGTGAAACGGGTAGCGGCATCGCCGAGTTACGAACTGCGATCCTCGAAGCCGCGTCACTGTGAAGGAGCTGCCTTGTTCAAGCTGATCATCGGCAATCGCGCCTACTCCAGCTGGTCGATGCGCGGATGGCTCGCAGCCAAGCAATCGGGCGAGGAATTCGAGGAATATGTCGTCCCGCTCTTTGATGAAGATTGGGAGAAACGCCGCCACGGCGACGAGTTCGCCCCCTCGCTTGGCAAGGTCCCGATCCTGTGGGACGGCGACATCGTCGTGTGGGACAGCATGGCGATCATCGAGTTCCTCGCCGACCGGCACGGACCAGCATTGTACTGGCCCGAAGATGAGGGGGCGCGAGCCGTCGCCCGCTCCATGGCCGCGGAAATGCATTCGGGGTTCGCAAACCTTCGACGCGAGCTGCCGATGAACGTGCGAAAGAGCTTCCCTCCCAAATCGCTGGGCGAACCTGTCAAAGAGGAGATCGACAGGATCTTGCAGCTATGGGCTCAGGCGCGGGCTCGGTATGGCGGGACCGGCGATTTCCTTTTCGGCGACTGGTGCGCAGCGGACATGATGTATGCGCCGGTCGTCACGCGCCTGATCACCTACGGCGTGCAGGTCCCGTCATTCGCGGGCGTCTATATGAAGAACGTGCTCTCGCACCCGCATGTCGCCGAATGGATCGACAAGGCACAGGACGAGCCCTGGGTGATCGACCAGTATGAGAAGGGCAAGGCGGCCTAGTAGGGTGTCCCGTCCTTGTGCATGAAGCCGCTCTTGGCGTCCCACATCATATCGATGTCGGGATAAGAGCCGCCCTGCTCATCACCCGCGCTGACGCAGACGAAGCTGCACTGCTCGGCCGAGCGGTTGATGAGGTGATGGCCGTTCTCGATGCCCCTGGCCCAGGCAATGATGTCGCCGGGACCGACCTCAGTCTCGCCGTCGTCCTCGACCAGGATCGCCCGTCCGGAGAGCATCACGAGCAACTCGTCCTCGCCCTTGTGCCAGTGGCGCTGGCTCGACCAGGCGCCGGGCTCCAGAACGACATGCCTGGCACCCAGCTCTGTCAGCCGCGCCGCCTGCCCGATCTTGCGCTGCCATCGCCCCGCGACAGGCTCGTCGAAGGGCGGCGGATAGCCGGTGGCGTTGGTAGGCTCGAGGGCGTCAAGGTCTATCCTGGGCATGGCCGCCATATAGAAGCGGCCGCCGCTACTTAGAAGTTGCCCTTCACCGACAAGTTGAAAATCGGACCCACGAGCTCATTGTGATGCTCGATGAAGGCGATCGGCGCCCGGTCACGGAAGCCGGTAAAGACCTTGCGGAACTCGAGGTGGCGGCCGTTGAAGATGTTGTCGACGGTGAATCGAACGGTCATTCCGTAGACGTTCTTGTCCTCGACGTAGAAGCCGGCGATCCATGGGATATCGAGCGTCTGGTCAATCTCCGTCAGGAAATAATTGCTGACGTAGTGCTGGTACTGGACGTAGGCGCTCCAGGCGAGCTGCGTGTGCGGGATGTCGTGGCGCAGCTGGAGGCTGGCCATCCGGTCCCGGATGCCGCTGATCGGCCGCGCCCGCAGCGTGAGCGGATCGCGAACCTTGGTCCATTCGCCCATGAACGTCGCGTCGAGCTTGGCGCCGGTGAAGCCGAGCGGGTCGAGGAGGAAGGTGCTCGTGCTCTGGAACCCGAGGCGGTCTGCGTGGGGCAGATTGCCGACGGCCTGCTGGTTGTCGCCGATCGGGATGAAATCGACGATGTCCGACACGTCATAATAATGAAGCGTAAGGTCGGTCTTGCCCCAGCGGCCGAGGTCATGGGCGAAATCGGTCTCGACCTCCCAGCTCTGCGGCGGGACCAACTCTGGATTGCCGGCATTCTCGCGATTTGCGCTGAGGTTCGGCTGGGCGAGGAAGTCGAAGAAGCTGATCTGGCCGACGCGGCGGCGCAGCTTGAGGCTGATGTCCCAGCTCTTGTCGGGGTGCCACCCGAGGACCACGCTGCCCTTCGGCCGGAAGAATTTGCGCGCGGGCTCATCGTCGGTGGTACGATCGAGGTTCGACACCTCGGCGCCGGCAGCGACCTGCAGGTCCAGCTTCTGCGAGATTGGACGGCTGAAGGTGGCCAGGCCCTCGTAGCGAATCTCGCGAACGCTTCCGCTGCCTTCGGGGAAGGGCACTTCCACGAACTTGCACTGTGGATCGAGATCGAACAGCCGACCCTTCTGATCGAGCGAGTTGAACGCACGTTCCAACGAGACCTGCCAGTCGTGGCGTCCCGTCTTCCACCTGTACTCGGCGCGGGTGACGGTTTCGCCTGAATGGCTATCGCGGCTGAACTCCGAACCCCGGCTATCAGCGCCGGTGCTGATGAACCGCAGGATGTTCGTGGTGACGAGCGGCTGGTGTTCCCAGTGCCTCAGCCCGATGAATTTCAGCCGGCCCGGCCCAACCGCCAGATCATAATCGCCGTTGATGTCGCCCTGGTAGCCGGCAAGCGACTCCGTGAACCGACGGCTTCGCACTTCCCCTGTCGCTTCGTGCCGGATGTCGAGGAGGTGGACCGGGTTCCAGTAGGGCGTATAGCCGAGGATCAGGTTGCCGACCGACGAGCCGGGGCCGTCGAGCGTGAACTTCCCCTGGATATTCGCCTGTTCGTATTCCGAGTGGAAGAATTCCCTGCGCCGCTCGATCAGGTTGCGGTTTTTGTCGAGAATGAAGATCGGTCCGCCGATCCCGCCGCGTCCAAAGCCGTTCTGCACCGACAGCGTGTAGTCGACCGGCCCCTCCTCGC
>JABFXK010000289.1 GCA_013361785.1 Sphingomonas sp. | reverse complement strand
GGGTGAAGTGCACCAGATCACCCGCACCCGGCCGTCGTACCTCGTGATCGACGAAGCGCACTGCATCGATCGCTGGGGAAACGACTTCCGTCCGAATTACGGCAGGCTGGGCGCGATTCGCCATGCGCTCGGCAATCCGCCGGTGCTGGCGTTCACCGCGACGGCTGGAGCGCGCGGCCAGCGACGCATTCTCAAATCGCTCGGGATACCGGACGCGCGCGTGATCGTGACGGGAGTGAACAGGCCGAACATCAAGTTCGTTCGCGTGCCGGACCCCAATGTCCGGGATGCGCGCCGTAAGGCCGACGCGCGGTTCGCCCTGATCAGACGGCTCCTATGGGTCATGCCTGAGGGGCGAGCGATGCTGTTCGTGCCGACCGTCAAGGCGGGCGAGCAGCTGCAGGAGGGCCTTCGGCGTGTGGGGGTGGACGTGCCCTTCTTCCACTCCAAGCTCGGCACGGCAAACGAACGCGACATGCTGCTCGGCCGCTTCACGGGCCGGCTCAACCCACCAGTGAGAGTCATCATCTGCACGAACGCGTTCGGCATGGGGCTCGACCTGCCCGACGTGCGCCTCGTGATTCACTGGCAGCATCCAGCGTCGGTCGAAGACTACCTGCAGGAGTTCGGACGCGCGGGGCGAGACGGGAAGCTGTCGGTGGCCGTGACGTTCGTGGGAGAGCGTGACGAGAGCTTGCTCAGATTCATGGCCGAGAAGACAGCCGACATGGCGGGCGGGGATGCCGAGTCGAAGGCCTCGGCGCTCGCGGCAAAGTTCCGAGCGATCGAAGACATGCGGCGGATCGCGACGTCGATGGAGTCGTGCGTTCGAGACGACGTCATGGAGTACTTTGGGGAATCGACGGAGACTCGTCGGAAGAGCCTCGCCATGCGAATCGTGGAAAGGCTCGTCTCACGGCCGACTCGGCTCCGGCAAACCCAGTTCTGCTGCGACCGGTGCGACGGGGTGTATGTGGACAACGCCGACGACATCGTCCACTGGGCGGCGGGCATCTTCGCGCAAGAGCGGCCGCGGCGCTTTCTGCGTCGTTCCTGGCGATGAGTGTGGAGTTACGCCACAGCGGCAGCGAGACGTTCCGAATGCAGCGGCGAGAACGGCGAGCAGCTTGCTCAGGTCTTCGCAGACCGCGCCCTGCATCCAAAGCGGCCACGCCGGCCGACTGCTATGCGCACCTTCCGCCGTTGCGCACTCTGGAAGGAGTACGCCGAACGCTGGCGGCAGCGCTGGCCGAAAACGGCACTACGGCAAGCTGACTCGGTACTCTATCGGATCGAGCACGCACGACTGACGGAGCGAGCCGGCCAACGTGAAGATCTTCGGATTCTCGCGAAACTTGAAAACGCGATAGAGGTGGAAGGTCGGTAGCTCCTCCGAAACAGCGACCTCCTTTGCCGACGCGAAGAAGGGCGTCATCGAGCCGAAAGCGGTCGTCTTGACCTCGATGAAACGCTCGCGACCATCCGCCTCGAAGGAGACGATATCATAGCCGTATCCGTCGCCCTTCGTCTCGGCCACGTGGTCAATCCGCCCAGCCAGATGTCGCGCCCCGCTCTCCCAGAGCCGCCGGTGCTCGACGTCCATGACGAACAGCTCCCCGGCGCGGCCGAGCGACCGGTTACGGGACTCGCGCTCTAAATAGTTGACCCGCCGTGGGGCCGGCGGAAGGGTATGTCGTTCGTACGCTGAACGCAGCGCTTCGCGCATGGGCGCGGGAACGAACGCATCGAGCATCGCTATCTCCCGAACCGGAAGCGCAGCCGGCGCTTCGACAACATCTCCTGCTACGCGCTCGATTTCCGTAGTTTCGCCGAGTCGAGCCAGGATCTCGGCGCGCAACAACTCTTGGTAATTCCCCCGAGGCTTGTATCCATCGATATAGGGGAACCCAAGCTCGATCATCACCGCGCTGATGTTCTGATGCTTGAACTCGATCGCACCAGCTGACCGACCGTTGAGCATCGCTTGCAGCCGACGGTTGTGCTCACGCTTGTTGTACGGCTCGCCTCGGAGCTCATGCTCCAGCATCGCCAAGTAATCGGCGACGGTGGCTGCAACTTCGGAGGGGGTCCAGTCGTCGGCCACGCTGCGATCTACGCTAGGGGGCGAGGTAGGTGCACTGCTTCATTGCACCGCCCTCGCGTCGCCGAAGGCGGCGTGATGCCGGGCTCCTCATCGCCTCTCGCGCCGCCTGCTCGAGACTGCACTGACGACTTCGTCAACAGCGCGTGTGAGGTCACGCTTAACCTCGCTCTCCCATAAACGAATGACGACCCAGCCCGCGCCGCTCAGAGCAGCTGTAACCTCATCATCGCGTTCGACTCGACGCGTGAACTTAGTTACCCAGTAGCTCTCGTTCTCAGGCCTCAACCGCTCACGAACCGCGCCCAGTCCCTTCTCGCGGAGCAAGCGCGCGTGCCAATAATCGCCATCAATGAATACAGCGACCATTTCCCGCGGGAAGACAATATCGGGCTTTCCGATTACTCGCTGGGGATGAAGCCGAAACCGCAGTCCTCGCGCGTGAATTGCGCGTCGTAGTGCGACTTCCGTCCGGTTGTCTCTTGACCGGATCGCCGACATGTTGCGGCGAATCTCGTCCTTGCTCTTAGGACCGATCGTCAAGGCGTATTGCCCGCTGCCAGAATCCCGAATGCAACGGGGCGCGATTCCGTTGCGATCGACGTCAGCGCAGACCAGCGACGCGAGCGCGCGGAATGGCGCGATCACTCTCCACGCCAGCAATCGCGGCGAATACCGCCTTGCCGACCGCCGCGGCAACCGGTGGCGGGAACGCATTTCCCACCTGACGGTAGGCTGCGGTCTTTCGCCCCGCGAACTGCCATGAAGCGGGAAAGCCCTGCAACAACGCCGTCATCGCCACCGTCAACTTCGGGAAACCATCGACCGGGAAAGACGCGTCCGGTGGCAGATCTGCTATCCCCATGCCATCAACTCCTAGCTCGCGCCACGCGCGCTTTGCACGGGTCGGACCCAAGTCCGGACCGCCGTGCAGCTTTGAGCCGCCGACAAGGGTAGGCGCTATCCGATTGGCGCGCTGCGCCCAGCGCTCCGCGCCCGGCCAGCCGCGCGCAGCCATTAATTCCCGGAGTGTTTCCCCAACGGTGGGTGCCTGCATTTCCGGAGAGGGCCACTCGAATCGGCCACCGAATCGTTTCTTCAAGGCAACCAGGACGAAGCGAGGGCGGAGCTGCGGTACGCCGAAGTCCGACGCATTCAGAGGCTGCCAAAAAACATCGTAGCCCAGCGTTGCAAGTCGTGCACGAACCCCCGCGCGGTACTCAGCAAAGCGTGGCATTGCCAGCCCAGGAACGTTTTCGAGAACCACGGCCGCGGGATTGGACTCCTCCACTAGGCGCAGCGCGGTTGGGAATAGGTCGCGCTCGTCGGCTGCCCCAAGTTGCCGACTTGCCACTGAGAACGGTGGACAAGGAACGCCCCCCGCTAGAAGATCGATCCCGCGGTACTGCGTACCATCGATGTTGCGAACGTCGCGATTCAAGACGTTCCACTGCGGCCGGTTGAGTTCGAGAGTGTCGCAAGCAATTCGCTCGATTTCAACGGTCGCAACATGTCCGAAGCCCGCGGCTTCGAGACCCAACGCCTGGCCACCGGCCCCGGCGCAAATTTCCAGCGAGCTAAGGCTTGTCATTGCGCGACAACTAGCAATTCGACCTTGGGATGTTGACCCCTTCCGGGTTCGCAGCCAGCCAGCCGCCACTTTAGGAGCGGGCGGACCGTGAGGCCTTGAACGATAACACTCGCCAGCCAGAAACCCATCACCGAAAAGCCGCACAAAAACTTCGTGACTCGCTCGCGAATGCCTTGCTGGCCGCTACGCGACTTGTTGTCGGCTGCCTGCGGGCTAGCGCGATGCAGACTCGGCGTC
>JABFXK010000157.1 GCA_013361785.1 Sphingomonas sp. | reverse complement strand
AACCAGCTCAACGCCCGCTACCTTCTGCCCCACGAGTTCAGCCACAGCTGGAACGGCTAATACCGTCGGCCGGCCGACCTATGGACGCCGGACTATCGGACGCCGATGCAGGACAGCCTTTTGTGGGTCTACGAAGGGCAGACGCAATTCTGGGGTTATGTGCTCGGCGCCCGCTCCGGAATGCTCTCGAAGCAGGACACGCTCGATGCAATCGCGGCGACCGCGGCGGCCTACAGTACCGGCACGCCGGGACGCGCCTGGCGTCCGCTGATCGACACGACGAACGACCCGATCATCGCCCAGCGCGCGGCACAGCCGTGGCGCAGCTGGATGCGCAGCGAGGATTATTACAGCGAGGGCCAACTCATCTGGATCGACGTCGACCGCATCATCCGCGAGCAGTCCGCAGGCAAGCGCTCGATCGACGATTTCGCTAAAGCCTTCTTTGGTGTGCGCGACCGCGATTGGGGCGATCTGACCTACAATTTCGACGACCTCGTCGCGACGCTGAACCGGGTGCAGCCTTACGACTGGCGCGGATATCTGCACCGCCGCGTCTATGACATCGCCCCGCAAGCGCCGCTCGAGGGTATCAACCAGGGCGGCTACACTCTCGTCTACAGCGACCAGCCGACCAACTGGATCAAGAGCAGCGAGAAGAACCGCAAATATGTCGACCTCACGTATTCCGGAGGAATTTCGGTCGGCAATGACGGAAGGATCTCTGGCGTTCTGTGGGGCAGCCCGGCGTTCAATGCCGGGCTCACCGTCGGCACGGAGATCGTTGCCGTGAACGGACGCAAGTTCGACGGGGAGGCGATCCGCCAGGCGATCAAGGACGCGGCGAATAACGGGCCTGCGCCACAGCTGCTGATCCACGACGGCGATGTTTACAAGACGGTGACCCTCGATTGGCATGGCGGGCTGCGCTATCCGCACCTGCAGAAGGTCGGAAAGGGTTCCGGAACGCTAGACGCACTTCTGGCGCCGCGTTGAGACAGGAGAGGGGGTCGTATGCGTAAATCGACGATTGGATTAGCCGTGCTGCTCGCGGGCGGTGCCGCTGCCGCGCAGCCAGCCGGACCGGCCGAAACGAATGTGCGCGTCGCGCTCGCTCGCATCGCGCAAATCGACCCGAAGCTTCATTCGGTGATCGCCGTCGACCCGACCGCGATCGACCAGGCGCGCGCGGTCGACGCGAGGAACCCCGGCGGGCCGCTCGCCGGACAACCGGTGCTGATCAAGGACAATATCGAAAGCGCCGGCCCATTGCCGACCACCGCCGGCAGCCTTGCTCTGGCGAGCAACGTGACCAACCGCGATGCGCCGCTAGTGGCACGGCTAAAGGCGGCGGGTGCGATCATCGTCGGCAAGACCAACCTGAGCGAATGGGCGAACATCCGCTCCAATCATTCCATCTCCGGCTGGAGCGCGGTGGGTGGGCAGACCCACAATCCGTGGGCACTCGACCGCGATGCGTGTGGCAGCTCGAGCGGAAGCGGAGCGGCCGTTGCAGCGGGACTCGTCCGCTTCGCCATCGGTACTGAGACGGACGGTTCGATCACCTGTCCTTCATCGCTCAACGGAGTCGTCGGGCTGAAGCCGACGGTGGGTCTAGTCAGCCGGAGTCATATCGTTCCGATCAGCCACAGCCAGGACACCGCAGGCCCGATGACGGACAATGTCCGCGACGCCGCCGAGCTGCTGACCGTCATTGCCGGTAGCGACCCCGCCGATCCGGCGACGCGCGACGCCGACAAACACAAGACGAATTACGCCGCGCAGCTCGACGCCAATTCGCTCAAGGGCAAGCGCATCGGCGTGATGCGCTTCGCGTCGACGGGACAGCTCAACCCGGCGTTCGAGACTGCGCTGGCTATCCTTCGCCAGCAGGGCGCGATCCTGGTCGACATCAAGAAGTTCGATGACAAGCTAATCGGCAAGAACGAGTTTTCGGTCCTGATCACCGAGCTCAAGGCCGACATGGGCAAATATCTTGAAGGGAGCCCCGCGCCGATCGCGTCGCGCAGCCTCGCCGACCTGATCCAGTTCGACAAGGATCATGCGCAGCAAGAAATGTCGCTGTTCGGCCAGGAGATTTTCGAGCAGGCGGAGAAGACGAAGGGGCTGAACGATCCTGCTTACAAGAAAGCTCGGCAGGTCAGCTTCACGGCAGCTGGGCCGAATGGAATCGACCGGCTGCTCAAGCAATACAATGTCGTCGCTCTCGTCGGACCGACCGCTGGCCCGGCATGGAAGATCGACGCCGTGAACGGCGATCAGTTCAGCGGCGGCGGCGCGGGCAATCTCGCGGCGGTCGCGGGCTATCCGCACCTCACCGTGCCGATGGGGCTGGTGAAGGGACTGCCC
Organism: Sphingomonas sp.; assembly: GCA_013361785.1. Lineage (GTDB taxonomy): Bacteria > Pseudomonadota > Alphaproteobacteria > Sphingomonadales > Sphingomonadaceae > Sphingomicrobium. The sequence continues at coordinate 11,932 of JABFXK010000157.1, read as the reverse complement.
GTCGGACTGAGCTTCATGGGCCCGAAGTGGAGCGAAGCCCGGCTGTTGTCGCTCGGCTACGCTTATGAGCAGGCGCGCGGACCGTTCCCGACGGCAAAGCTCTATCCGTCGATCGAAACCGCCGACCCGCAGGTCGCGCCGTACATGGAGCCGGCGCCCCGCTGAGATCCCGCGCGTTTTCGACGCGTGGCTGGAGTCAGAATCGGAACAGCAGGTTGGAGCATCCCGCGACAATATGCGGACGCATTTCCAACGGAAGGCACTTCGCTCGAACGCTACTCGGCGCGGTTTCCTGTCGCAGAGATCAACAGCTCCTTCCATCGGCCGCATCGCCTTGCAACATGGGAGCGGTGGCGCGACAGCGTCCCTGAATCGTTCCGCTTCTCGGCCAAGCTGCCGAAACGCGTCACCCATGAGAAGAAGCTCGTCGATTGCTCCGAAGAGCTGGACTCCTTCGCGGAACAGGTCGCGGTCCTTGGCGAAAAGCTCGCGGTGCTGCTCGTCCAGCTGCCGCCGAAGCTCACGTTCCATCCGGACATAGCGGCGAAGTTCTTTGATGAGTTGCGGGCGCGTAGCCCGGCGCAGGTCGCATGCGAGCCGCGCAATATGAGCTGGTTCACTCCGGCGGCAGATGCACTTCTCGACGATCTGCGTGTCGCGCGGGTCGCGGCTGATCCGGCGATCTGCGCCGATGCAGCGGCCCCCGGCGGATGGAATGGCCTCTCATACTGGCGCCTGCACGGATCGCCGGCAATGTACCGATCGCCCTACGGAGATCGCGTGATCGGCTCCGCGGGAGATCTCAAGGCCGCCGCTCAACGTGCCGGTGACACTTGGTGCATCTTCGACAATACCGCCTCGTCGGCGGCAATGGGGGACGCGCTTCGCCTCCTCGACGAGCTCAGCTCGTCAGCCTGAGCGCGGCAATTGCGGCAACGATAGCGAGGATGAGCAGCACGCGCACCAAGCTCGCAGGCTCGTGAAACCAGAGGATTCCCACGATTACCGTGCCGACGGCGCCGATCCCGCCCCAAACGGCATAGGCCGTGCCCATCGGGATCGAGCGCGAGGCGACTTCCAGTAGGCCCATACTCACCGCAACGGAGGCGAGAAAAGCGAGGGTCCAGGGCACATTCCTGAACCCGTCGACGAAACGCAGGGAGGTGGTGAAGCCCACCTCGAAACAGCCGCCAATGATCAGCCACAGCCAGGGCAAACGTGATCCTTTCGCTGGACGCGCAATGTGCATTCGTTACGCTCGCATGCATGGCGAAAGCGCGGACCATCGGCAACAGCGTCGCGCCGTGGCGATTCCTCGTCTTCATCGCCGTTCTGATCGCAGGCGCCGTTCCTGCAAGCGTGTGGCTCGGCAGCTGGTGGCTTGGGATCATCTACGCATTCGACGTCTCCGCCGTGCTGTTCCTCCTGCTCTGCTGGAGCATCCTGAAGATCGAGGACCCGAGGGAAATGGAACGGCTCGCGCAGCTCAACGATGCGAACCGCACCGTCCTGCTGATCATCACCGGCATCGTGGTCGCCATGCTTCTGATCGCCGTCGGCGCGGAAACGGTTGGCCGCAATCCGCGGTCGTTCGCCAAGGCGCTGATCATCGTCACGCTTATCGTCGCCTGGCTCTTCAGCAACACTGTTTACGCGCTTCATTATGCGCACATGGCCTATGTGTCGCCGGAAGTTGGATGCGAGGGCTTCCGTTTCCCAGGCACGCCAGAGCCCGTATACTGGGACTTCGTCTATTTCGCCTTCACCTGCGGAATGGCTTTCGCGACGTCGGACGTCGAAGTCACCAATCAGCGCATCCGCAAAGTGGTCACCTTCCACTGCCTCGCCGCGTTCGCGTTCAACATCGGAGTGCTGGCTTTCACCGTGAACCTGCTTGCGTCCGGCGGCGGTTAGGTCAGGTCGATTTCTGGCGGGGCGGCAATCGTGCGGCGGGCTGCAATCAGGCAGCCGCCGACGATCAGGAGCGCTCCCGCGACGGTGGTAAGCGACACCCGCTCATGAAACACCAGCCATCCAAGCGCCGAGGCCCAGATGAATGCGCTATATTCCGTGACCGAGAGATAGCTCGCCTCCCCGCGAGCGTAGGCCCAGCTGTAGAGCAAGCTCCCGACGGTCGAGAGGACCGCGGCGACCGCGATCCAGGTCCATTGCCACCCTGCCGCCGCTGGCATGCCGACGAACGGCAAAGCGACGACCCAGCAGGCCATCACGGTCAGCGCCTGAAAGAAATTTATTTCCAGCGGTCGGGCGGCAAGCGCCTGCCGGCGCATGATCACGATATTGCCGGCATAGCATAGGGCCGAGCCGAGGATCGCCGCCGACCCGGTGAGCACCTGTGGCCCGAAATGCGCGTGGATTTGTCCCAACATGATGACAAGCACTCCGGCGAATGCGACGACGGAACCGCCGATCGACCGCGGACCGATCTGCTCATTTAGGAAAAAGCTGGCCAGTACGAGCGCGATCAGCGGCGCGATGAAGGTCAGAGCGATCGCCTGGGCGAGCGGCACCCGGCCGATGCCCCAGAAGAAGAGGAATGCCATGATCGTGCCCAGCACGCCGCGCGCGACATGGATGCCGAGCGTGGTTCGATCCGGCCACGGCAGCCGGCGCGGTAGGTAGAGCGCGGCGCTGAGCCCGAGATTGGCGAGCGATCGCCAGACACTGACCGCGACGATGCCGATCGCGATCACCAGATGTTTCATCACGGCGTCCATGATCGACAGCAGAGCGACCGCGCCGAGCGCGACGGCGAATGCCTGTCCGGTTTGCTGAGCGACGCGATTCACGCGCCGCGTCTACCGACTTACTCGGCCGCGTCGAGTGTCGCTTCTCGCGCCTCGGCAGCTTCGATTTCGGCCGCCTTTGCCTCGACCAGCTTCACGATGTGGTCGATCATCTCACCGTCTTTGACATGATGGTCGGTCACGCCGGAGAGATAGACCATGTGAGTCCCATTGCCCCCGCCGGTGATGCCGATGTCGGTCTCGCGCGCCTCGCCGGGACCGTTGACGACGCAACCGAGGACGGAGAGCGACATCGGAGTCTTGATGTGTTGCAGACGCGCTTCCAGTGCCTCGACCGTGCGGATCACATCAAAGCCCTGGCGCGCGCAGGATGGGCAGGAGACGACCCGCACACCCCGACTGCGGATGCCGAGCGCTTTCAGGATTTCATAGCCGACGCGGACCTCTTCCTCCGGCTCGGCGGAGAGCGAGACGCGGATCGTGTCGCCGATCCCGGCCCAAAGCAGGTTACCGATACCGATCGCGGATTTGACCGTGCCGCCGATCAAGCCGCCAGCTTCAGTGATGCCGAGGTGAAGCGGGCAATCCACTTCGCTCGCAAGCTGTTGATAGGCGGCGACCGCGAGGAACACGTCACTGGCCTTCACCGCGACTTTGTATTCGCGAAAGCCATGGTCCTCGAGGATGCGGATATGGTCGAGCGCGCTTTCGACCAAAGCCTCGGGGCAGGGCTCGCCATATTTCTCGAGCAGATCCTTTTCGAGGCTTCCGGCATTGACGCCGATGCGGATGGCGCAGCCGTTGGCGCGGGCGGCAGCGATGACTTCGCGCACCCTCTCCTCCGAGCCGATGTTGCCGGGATTGATCCGGAGGCAGGCCGCACCGGCATCGGCGGCTTCGAGGGCGCGCTTGTAGTGAAAGTGGATGTCGGCGACGATCGGCACCCGCGCAGCGCGGACGATCTCCTTCAGCGCGACGGTCGCATCGGCTGTGGGGCACGAGACCCGGATGATGTCGGCGCCCGCGTCCTCGCAGCGGCGGATCTGGTCTATGGTAGCCTTGGCGTCCTCCGTGGGCGTATTGGTCATGGTCTGGACGCTGATCGGCGCATCTCCTCCGACGGGGACGGAGCCGATCATGATCTGCCGCGACTTGCGCCGCTCGATATCGCGCCAGGGACGAATGGACATAGCCGCGCATATAAGCGCTTGATTGGGCGCGGCAAAGCTCGCGCGCATCGGTAGTCGCCACGCTTATCACATTGTGTTAACGGTGTTTACGAGACTCGCTGGGGGCGGCGAATGAACAAGCTTGCCCGATTGACGACAGTCGACAGGCACGTTGCCGGGGAGGCGACGACGGGCAATGTCCCCCGTCTGCGCACCCGCTACTACGCATTCCTGAGCTACAGCCATCAGGACAAGGAGCTCGCCGACTGGCTCCATCGCGAGCTGGAGCGGTTCCGCGTCCCAAGCTCGCTTGCCGGCAAGCTGACCGCGAACGGCGTCGTGCCGCGGCGACTGACTCCGGTGTTCCGCGACCAGCACGACCTGTCAGCCGGCGACGATCTCGCGGTCGAGATCGAAGCCGCGCTTGCCGCGTCGCAGTTCCTGGTCATCCTCTGTTCGCCCACCGCAGCAAAGTCGCGCTGGACGAACCTCGAGATCGAGTCGTTCAAGCGTACCCGGCCGGAGGGCTGCGTGCTTGCCGCGGTGGTCGCAGGCGAACCGTTCGCAAGCGAGATCCGCGGCCGCGAGGACGAGGAATGCTTCCCGCCTGCGCTGCGCTACAAGTACGACCGCCGCGGCCGCCGCACGGCCAAGCGCGCCGAGCCGCTCGCAGCCGATTTCCGCGAAGGCGGCGAAGGGAAGAGACTCGCATTCCTGAAGCTCGTCGCGGGAATGCTCGGGGTCGGTCTCGACGAGCTGGTGCAGCGCGAGACCACGCGACGTCACCGGCAACTGGCTTATGTCGCAGCGGCCTCGCTTGCGGGAATGGCCGTCACTAGCACGCTCGCAGTAACGGCGATTCAGGCTCGCGACGCTGCGCGCGAGCAGCGGCGGCAGGCGGAGGGGCTCGTCGCTTTCATGCTTGGCGACCTCAAGGACAAGCTCGAACCCATCGGGCGCCTGGATGCGCTGGACGGAGTCGGCGCACGCGTTCTGGCTTATTATAAGAGCGAAGGCACTTCGGATCTGTCCGACGCGGCTTTGTCGCAGCGTTCGGATGCGCTGAGTCTGATGGGCGAGGTGGCCATGGCCCGCGGCGACAACAATGGCGCGCTGCGGCTGTATCGCGAGGCGATGGCGGGAACCGACGAGGCCGTTCAACGCAGCCCCGACGATCCCGAGCGGCTGTTCAAGCACGCGCAGAATGTCTTCTACATCGGCGAAATCGCTCGCCACCAAGGCGATTTGAGGACGGCAGAGCAGTTCCTGCGCCAGTACAACCGCCTCGCGTTGCGAATGGTCGCGCTTCAGCCGGACAGCATGAAGTACCGGATGGAAGTGCAATATTCCGAGTTCAATCTCGGTGTCGCACTTTCCGACCAGCGGCGCTTTGCCGAAGCGGCAGGGCAATTCAGAAATTCCCTTCACACGATCGAGGCGATCGCCACGGCCGATCCGCGTAACAGCGATTACCAGCAGCAGTTAGCAGAGTCGCTTGCGTGGCTTGGGGATGTGGAATGGGCGCTCGGAAGCTACCGCGATGCTATTGACGCGCGCCTACGGGGTGTCGCGGTGCTCCAGCACTTGTTCGACAAAAGCGGCAACGTGAACGACGAGATGCGGCTGATTCCAGCCAAGCGCACGCTTGCCCTCTATTATGCGGAGCAAGGCAGTACTGACGATGCTCTGGCACAGCTCCGCGGTGCAGTGGACGAGGCGTCAGTGCTGCTTCCGAAAGAGCCGGCAAACTCACAATGGGCACAATATGCCTATGAGGCGAAGCTGACGCTTGCACGACAGCTTCTCTCGGCCGGCAAACGAGACGAGGCCAGCAGCCAAACCGAGGAAGCATGCGCGCTCGTCGGCAACCTGCTGAAGCGGCACTCGGACAACTTCCGGTGGCGCGGGGGCCTCGGTTCATGTCTGACGATGCGCGCCCGGATTGCTCTTGCGGCAGGGTTTGTGCATCCGGCCTTGCAAGCGGCTCAAGCCGCGTCAAACGTGGACAATTCCATTCACAGCGGCAACCCGATTAACGATGCATATGTCGCGGCTGGCGCTTATCGGCTCCTCGGCGATGTGAAACGGCAAGCCGGCGACGCCGCAGGCGCACTTGCCGACTGGAACAGCGGAATTTCCCGCCTTCCAACGAACGTGGCGGAGAAGCCTTGGGAGATGGCCGAGCGCGCTGCTCTGCTGCAACGTGTCGGCCGCACCGCAGAGGCTCAGCCTCTGCTCGCGAGGCTGAACTCGATTGGGTACCGGCAGCCGCTGTAGCAGGAGTAATATTGCGAGGGGGCAGAAGGTCGAATTTATCGCAAGCGTCGAGAACGGAACTGTGGTCTGGTCGGGACCCGACGGCAAGCCCGCGAAAGACCACAAGCTCAAGATCGGTCAAGGCGCCCCGCTTGACCAGATCGAAATCAGGATCAAGTCGGACAAGAGCGCTAAGGATCTCGGCTTGTGCATCGACACGCGCGGGCCGTTCCAAGTGGCGCAGGACAATGGCCAGTGCCCTCCGCAAGGGATCAACACCGACCAAATCGAATTTGTTTCATGCGACTCGGACAGCGTGACGATCAGCAACAAGAACAGCACCGCATGCACGCTCCGTTACCAGGTCAATGTGTTGGACAAGGACGGCAACCAATGCCCGTGTGACCCGATCATCCAGAACGACGGGCCAGGCTCGGGAATGTGACCGCGAAACATCGCTAAAGGGGGGACGACAATGTCGCAGACGCAAACGCCGACAATTCAGCTTACTGCGCACCGGACCGGCAACGGGCAGTTCCAGAATTGGACCGCAGTTACCGACACCGGCGCCTGCTCTCCACCGGATTGTGCCGTTACGGTGCTGCAGGGGAACAATGCGACCATCGGGGTCACCATTTCCGACCCTCAGGGCAGTGGCCAGCCACCGATTACCTTCTCGAACAATCCGGTTGTTGCGCCCGCCGGGCCAAAGCCCGAAATTCACGACATCCGCGGACAAGGCACCGCTACACTGTCGTTCAAAGACCACAATTGGGATGCCGGCACGATCAAGTATACGCTGAACTTCAACAATGCGCCTCCGATCGATCCGATAATCCAGAACGACGGTGGCGGTCCGCCCACGCCCCAGGTCGGATTCCTACCGACCACCACAACAGCATTCGCTGTGGAGCTTGCCATTGCCGTCCTCTTCGGCGCTGTTCTCGCCTTGCTGTTTCGGCGTTTGTCCGCTCGCTAAGGAGCAACGCAAATCCTCCACAAGCGAGTCCCCGATCCGCGTTTCAGTGCTGCAAGCGATCCCGCTGTCCCACGTGGTCCTCCACCTGTCCCCTTCGTCCTTTCCGTCGGAGTGACCGGCCATCGCGCCGACGCGCTCGAGGCGGGCGACGTCGAGCGCCTTCGCGAACGGGTTCGCGAGACTCTTTTGCTGATCGAGCAGGCCGGTCGGGCGCTGCTGGAGCGAGAGCAGGACTGTTTCGCACCGGGGCCGCCACGACTGCGCTTCGTTTCGCCGATCGCCGACGGAACGGACCAGATCGCGGCCGAGCTTGCGGTCGAGCTCGGCTGGGAGCTCCAGGCAATCCTTCCGTTCGCTCGCGAGCATTATCGCGAGAGCCTGGCCAACCACGGCGCCCGTGAGCGGTTCGACGCGCTGCTCCAGCACTCGACCTGCGCCCTCGAGCTGCCGGGCGACCCCAATGACAGCCTCGACGCCTATGTGATGACCGGACGGGCGACGGTCGCCCATTGCGACGTCCTCATCGCCGTATGGGACGGCAAGCCGCCGCGCGGGCGAGGCGGGACCGCCGAGGTCGTCCAGCTCGCGCTGACCCGCGGAACTGCGATCGTCCACCTCCCGCTCGATCCCAAGAGCGAAACCCGAGTGCTGTGGTCCGCGTTCGATCCAACCGTGGTGACGGTCGCGGATGATCCGAGCGTCGCCCGGCCGCTCGACGCTGACCACGTCGACACACTGCTCACGGGCCTGCTGATGCCTCCGCCGGATCCGGACGAGCAGCACTTCCTCAAGCGTTTCCTGCGGGAGCGCCTCCGGCAGATCCGCGCCAGGATCGAATATCCGCTCCTGCTCACGGCGGCCGGAGTGCGGAGGTTCAGCACCCGAGACTTAACCGACAGACATTCGGCGAAGATGATCAGCGAGGAATGGCAGCGCTATCGCGCCGGTTGCGTCGATGCGCACAACATCATGGCGCCGATCGACCTGCTGGAGCAGGCGTATAGCTGGGCCGATCGCCTCGCGACCCATTTCGCACAGACTTACCGAAGCGGCCACATCTTCAACTTCCTGCTCGGCGGGGTCGCAGTGTGTCTCGGCCTCAGCGCCTTCATGGCGCCGCACCTGAAGTTCGACTTTGCAGCGATCGAAATGCTGATCACCCTCGCCATCATTATCAATGCGAAAGTCGGTACCCGCCTCGAATGGCATCGAAGATGGCTCGATTACCGCCAGCTCGCCGAGCGCCTGCGGCCGATGCGCAGCCTGAAGCTTCTCGGCATTGCGGCGCCCGACCCGCCTGGCACCGAGACGAACCCCGTCCCGAGGCGCTGGATCGACTGGTATGCGAGCGGCATATGGCGAGCGATGGGCTGCACGTCGGGAACCATCGACCGGACCTGCGCAGCGCGCCTCGGCCAGGCAATTGCCGATCACGAGGTTGGTCCGCAAATGTCCTACCACGAGCGCAACGCGCTCCAGATCGAGCTGCTCGACCACCGGCTGGAGCAGATCGGGACCGTATTGTTCGCAGCGACTTTGATCGTTTCGATCGCGACTCTGATCGGCCTCGCCCTCGGTGCGAACTTCGTCAATGTTTACGGCAATTGGTTCACGCTGGTGTCGGCAGGATTCCCCGCGCTCGGCACGGCCGTATTCGGAATCCGTTTCCAGGCCGATTTCGGCGGCGATGCGGTGCGTTCAATGGCCACCGCCAACACGCTCCGCCAGATCGACGAGGAGCTTCGCAAGGACGTCACCCTGTCCCGCGCGGCTGACCTTGCCGAGCAGGCGGCCCGGATCATGCTCTCCGACCTCGACGAGTGGCGACTGGTCAACCAGCAGCGCGACTTGTCCGTCGGCTGATCAGCGCTTCACGAAATCCGCGATGGTCTCGACCAGCTTGGGGTCCACCGGCAACGACGGATCAGCATAGGTCGCGAGATTGGCAGCGCGATCGTCGCTCGCCACATCTTTCAGCACATGGTTCATCGTCGGAATGAGGACGAGCTTCGCCTTCGGTTGTGCAGCCGCGAGCGCCTTCGCGTCGAGGGTGGAAACCTGAACGTCGCGTTCGCCCTGGACGATCAGCAGCGGCACCTTGAGCGACGCGGCGAGCTTCGGCGGGTCCTGGCGGAACATGTCGATCAGGAAGTCCTGCACCTGCGGCGCGAACAGCCTCTGGAGCGCAGGGTGCATGTTCGTGACATCCACGTGCTGACCGCGCTCGAGCGAGTCGAGCGCCGCCATCGCGCTGTCGAGCACCGGCGCATTCGCCGGATTCGACCGTAGCTGCTCGCGGATCACATCGCTGAGCCTGCGTCCCGCGCCGGAGACGGAGATCACGCCGCAGATGCCTTGCGGCTGCTGAGCTGCAGCAAGAGCGACCAGCGAGCCTTCGCTATGCCCCAGCAGCCAAACGCAGCGCTGCCCGGTCTTCTTGCGAATGGCGGTCACCCAATTGTGCGTGTCGGTGGCATAGTCGGCGATGGTTACCTTGTTGCCGTCAGCAACCGCCGCCTTGCTGCCGCCGACGCCTCTTTTGTCGATCCGGACGGTCGAGACTCCCTTCCCCGCGAGCGCTTGGGCAAGCAGACGATAGGGCGCAGCGGTCACCCCCATGGGGTTATTGCCGTCGCGGTCCGTCGGACCCGAGCCCGGGATGATGAGAATCACCGCAGCGCCCTTCCCCGCGGCCTGGAATGTTCCGGCGAGCGGCCCCTGCGGACCCGGAGCGGTAATCGGCACGGCCACAGCCGCAGCTGCGGTGGCGGCAATCAAGACACTCAACATCAGTCTTCCTCCTCGCCCCAGCGCCAGCGCCAACCGCCGCGGGTCGTCCTCGCACAGATCACGCAAAAGACCGCCGAAATGGGAACCAGCGCGGCAATCAGCTGTACCGGGTGCCGCCCAAGGGCGACCGCGAGCGCGACAATGATCGCGACGAAGCCGAGCGTGATCGCCCAGCCCTGCCAAGTAACGGGGACACTGCCAAAGCCGTAGCGTTTCGGCGCAAACCAGTCGGGACCGTCGCTCATTCCTTCGATTCCTTCGGCGGGCGGCCGCGCTTTCGAGGCGCGGGCGCTTTCAACTTCACGCCGCGCGCGCCGAGTGCCTCACGCAGCAGGCATTCGACCTGCGCATTGACACTTCGAAGCTCGGCGGCGGCGCAGCGCTCGACCGCCGCCCACAATGAAGGGTCGACACGAAGCGGGAACGCTTTGCGTTCATCCGGCATCGCCCGCGCTTACTGGTACAGGGTGCCGGTATTGACGACGGGCTGGGTGTCACGCTCGCCGCACAGCACCACCATCAGGTTTGAGACCATCGCCGCGCGGCGCTCGTCGTCGAGCTCGACGACCTTCTTTTCCGAAAGTGAGGCGAGCGCCATCTCGACCATACCGACCGCGCCTTCGACGAGCGTCTGGCGAGCGGCGACCACCGCCTGAGCCTGCTGGCGACGAAGCATGGCGCTCGCGATCTCTGTCGCATAGGCAAGGTACGTGAAGCCGCACTCGTCGATGGTAATGCCGGCGACGTCCAACCGCGCCTGCAGCTCCTTGCGAAGCTCCGCCCCGACTTGTTCGTGATTGCCGCGAAGCGTCACCTCCTGATGCGTGAAGTCGTCATAAGGGTAGCGCGAACCGATGGTCCGGATCGCCGCTTCAACCTGGACCCGGACGAACTGCTTGTAGTCGTCCACGTCGAACAGGGCCTGCGCGGTATCGACCACTCGCCACATGATCTGCGCGGCGATGTCGATCGGATTTCCGCGAAGGTCGTTGACCTTGATCTTCTCGGAAATGAAATTGTTCGCCCGCACCGAAACCTTCTTCTTGGCCATCCACGGCCAGGTCCAGCGAAGGCCCGTCGCCCGGTCGGTGCCGCGATATTCGCCGAACAATGTGATCGCCGCCGCCTGGTTCGGCTGGAGCATGTAGAAGCCCGGCATGACCAGGATGAAGATCAATGTCGCGACGATGATGATTGCGAAGCTCAATACGTCGTGAGCCGCGCCAATCCTCTGGATGCCGTAAATGTCGGCGAGGATCGCCAGCAAGAGCACGATCAGCATTGCATAGCCGCTGGAAGTCGAGGCTTGCCGCTCCGTCGTCGCCGTTAGTGCAATGACTTTTCCGTCCGCCACGTTCGCTCTCCTTAAATATGATATCATAATAATATGTGCCGTGAACCGCTGTCAACTGGCGCGGCGGCGGGGCGCCCGCTATGGCCCTGGCCTATGACGGACAGGCGCTGGCGATTGGTGGTTCACGGTGGCGCGGGATCCATGCGTCCGGGGCGGCTCGATCCGGAGCAGGAACGGTGCGCGCGTGCCGGGCTCGAGGCGGCACTCGCCGCCGGCGCGGCCGTGCTCGACAAGCGTGAGCATGCCCTCGACGCCGTCGCGGCCGCGGTCCGCGTGCTCGAGGAAGACCCGTGCTTCAACGCCGGGCGGGGCAGCGTCCTGACGGCGAGTGGTTGCATCGAGCTCGATGCTGCGATCATGGACGGCAGGACGCGGGCTGCCGGGGCGGTCGCCGGCCTCAGGACGACGCGAGCCCCGGTCCTCCTCGCACGCCGGCTGCTCGAAGAAGGGCCGCACGTGTTTCTGTCAGGAAAGGGCGCCGACGAGTTCGCGCGCGACCATCAGTTCGAGCAGGTCGAGAACAGCTGGTTCGAAGTGGCGGAGCGCCGCCGCCAGCTGGACGAGTTTATGGGCGAAGGGGGTTTTGACGACGAGGTAAAGTACGGCACCGTCGGCG
>JABFXK010000063.1 GCA_013361785.1 Sphingomonas sp. | reverse complement strand
CCGCTCGAAACCGTCGAAATTCCTTCGCTCGAAGGCAAGGTCAGCGACGAGGAATGGGCGCTTCGGGTCGACCTTGCCGCCGCCTACCGGATGATCGCCGATTACGGCTGGGACGACCTCATCTTCACTCATTTGTCGGTGCGCATCCCCGGCCCCGAGCACCATTTCCTCTTAAATCCATACAATCTGATGTTCGAGGAGGTCACCGCCTCGTCTCTGATCAAGGTGAACATAGAAGGGCATGCGGTCGAACCGACGCCGTTCATCACGAACCCGGCGGGTTTCACCATTCATTCGGCGATCCATATGGCGCGCGAGGATGCGCAGGCGGTGATGCATCTGCACACGCCCTCGGGCCAGGCGGTGAGCGCTCAGGCCGACGGCCTGCTTCCGCTGACCCAGGCGGCCATGCTGGTGCGCGAGGACATCGCATATCATGATTATGAGGGGATCGCGGTCGACCTCGACGAGCGCGAGCGCATCGTCGCCGATCTTGGAAACAAGAACATGATGCTGCTTCGGAACCATGGCAGCCTGGCCGTCGGTGAGACGATCGGCGAAGCCTTCATCCGCCTCTACACGCTCGAGCGTGCGTGCCAGGCTCAGGTGATGGCGCTCGCGGGCGGGACAGAAGTGAACAACCCGCCGCAGGGCGCACCCGAGGTCGCTGCGCAGCAGGGCGCGCTCGCGCTTCCGATGGCGGCGAAAATGCTCGCCTGGCCCGCGCTCAAGCGCAAGGCCTACCGGCTCGATCCTAGCTTCGCCAGCTAAGCGCCCCAGTCTTCGATCGCCCACCCCCGCTGCTCCGCCAGGCGGCGGAGCTTGCCGTGAGGGTTCACGGCGACCGCCTCATCGGCCCATTCGAATGCCGGCCGGTCCGACACGTGGTCCGAATAGAAGCGGACATTGCCGTACATGCCCTTGAGTCCCGACTTCTCCACCCAGTCGGCGATCATCCGCATCTTCGCGGGGCCATAGCAATTCTCGCCCGCGATCTTCGCGTGAACGCGCTCGTCGAGACCGATGACGGAGCCGGTGCCGATCACGTCGTCGAAACCCAGCCGCTCGGCAATCGCGTCGGCGTAGAGCCGGTACGACGCCGTCGCCAGCACGACCCGACGCCCCTCGGCCTTGTCCCGCGCAATCGCCGCACGTGCGCCGGGGCGGATGTTCGTCGCCACCTGCCCGTCGGCGAAACTGTCGACCAGCGGCTTCAGCTCGCGCGGATGCACGCGCCCGCCGATCAGCAGATGATGGTTGATCTCCTTCAGCCGCGATCGATCGATCAGTCTCAGCCCATAGGCGATCATCGACAGAAGAACGAGCGGGAGGAACAGCAGCCGCAAGGGTGCTCGCCGCATCGCGCAATGGAGAAGGAATGGCGTGTACGTCGGACGCTTCGTGACCGTCCGGTCCATGTCGTAGACGGCAAGGTCACTCATGCTTTGCCGGCGAGGATCGCTTCGACGATCGCGTGATCGACGGGCTTGTCGACGTCGACGGCGGCAAGCGGGTTGCTCATCACGATAATACGGGCCGTCATGCCTAGCTTGCGCGCCATTGCCGCCGCGGTCTGATCGATCGTGCGCAGACGCAGCAACGCGCCGAACAGGAGCGCTGGTCCGAGAATCGAGAGCACCCGCCAGCCTCTCTTACGGTCCTGCTCAACCGAGCGCCATTGCTCGATCGCTGCGAGCGCCTTGATCGACCCGAAGGCGAACAGGTTCGCTCCCGAATAAGCGCCTCCGCGAAACGGAATCCACGTCCGCTTCGACTGCGGCAGGCGCTTGAGCAGCGACGTTCGTTCGACGACGCCCAGCGCCAGGTCCGCGCCTTCTGCGTTCCCGATAAATTCGGCGATCATTTTGGCATCCAGCAACGCATGATCCGCGGTGGTGACGAGCATCGGGAAATTGGCGACGCGCTTCAGGATCAGATTCTCGAGCGTCTCGGCGATCGTGCCCTGCGATTCCTGAAGCTTGATCTTGCGGCTCTTCGGCAGAACGGCGGCAAGCCGATCGGGCGACTGGCTCAAAACCAGGATCTTGCCGATGCTTTTCGTCTCCATCAGGGCACGCACGGGCCTGTGCACCATCGGCTCGCCGCCGACGGGGATCAGAGCCTTGAGCTCGGCGCCGAATTGTTCGGCGAAGGGATCTGTTCCGGGGCGCGATCCCGCCAGCACGACGGCCGTCCAGCTCATGCTTCGAGCCAGGAAACGACCGCTTGGCCGCGGCTCAGACGTTCCCGCGCCTGGGCGAGCCGTACCGCGTGGAAGATCAGGCTCGCGATCGTCCACCAGGCGACGAGCTCGAGGCCGAGGTCGGGTCGGCCGAATAATAACGCGATGACGAGAATGACCATGTTCGGATTGCGCCGGGCAGTGACCAGCCGGAACTTGCTGTCGACCGGCCGCCAGACGTGAATCTCGAGCCCGATGCGTTTGATGAAAATTCCCTCGATGATCCGCTGCGCGATATAGCCGCCGATGATCGCCCACAGCACCATCGTCGCGAATACCGGCTCGAGCGGGCGCCCATAAGCGGTGAGCCCATGCTCCCACGCCCAATACCAGATCGGCGGATGGACGATGTCGATGCCGTGATCGAATATCTCGCCCCATTTCGACGATGCACCGGTCACTCGCGCGAGCTTGCCGTCGACAGTGTCGAGGACCATGAAAATGAAACCCGACAGCACGCCCCACCAATAGTCGCCCGTCCAGAAGAAGACGAAGGCGAGCACGCATAGAATCGCTCCGACCAGCGTCACCAGGTTTGGCGAGAGCCGCGCGCGTGCCGCCCAGCGTGTGAGGTAAAAGGCCGGTCTCCGCCACAGATAGAGCGTCAGGACGTCGGTGACGCCTTTGTAGGCGGCGTCATAAGCAGCGCGCTCGACCGGCTCCGGGTCTTCGGCATCCAGACGCATGACGAACGGCCGCTCCCGCTTCCGCAGCTCGGCATAGCTGAGCTCGGCGCTCTCTCCGGGAAGAAGCTCGTAGCCGTTCACCGGCTGATGATCTTCGAGCCTTGCCGCGGCAGCCGCGGCGTTCGCGTCGGCGGGCACATGGACCATCACCGGCGCACCATCGAGCGTCAGCATCGCGCCGGGCCGCGACCGCATCGCCTTTAACCAAGCGGGATCCCACGCAAAATCCATGCTCGCCAGCAGCACGGCGCGGTCGGGCTGCGGAGCGTCGGCGCACTCGAGACCCGCATTGGCTGCGAGGCGGCACGCGCGCTCGCGCGCGTCCATCGCGAACGGCCGAGCGGCACTCGTTCCGACGGGAACGAACAGCAGTGGTAGCTCGTCGGGCATCGTCATGGGCATAAAGAGCGGCTCAACTGCAGGAAAGGGGCGGTTAAACGCCGACTTGCTCCTGTAGCGCTAATCGCGCATCACTCGCCCGATGGCCGATCCCGATCGCCAGGAGGGGGATGAAGCGCGCGGCTCGGTTTACCGGGTCGCCGGCGCGCTGACGATCACGCGCGCCGCGACGACCCAGCGCGAGATCGATGCCATGCCCGACCCGCTGACGATCGACCTGTCCGAGATCAACCGGATGGACACGGTCGGGGCGTGGATCGTCTACCGGACAGTCCGTGACCGCGGCGCCAAGGTCGTCGGCGCGAGCCGCGATGAAGTGAGCCTGCTGAAGCAGGTGCGCGAATTCGACGCCCCCGCAAAGGTCCACCCTGAAGAACCGGCGAGCCTTCTGCGGATCCTGAGCGAGCTCGGTGAGTGGATGTCAGAGACTGGCGTGACCCTCGTGGGCCTGCTCGGCTTCTTCGGCTCGACCCTGATAGGATTCGCCAACGTGATCCGGCGGCCGCGCCGCTTCCGGGTGAATGCCGTCGTCCAGCGGTTCGACGTCGTCGGCGTGCGTGCGCTCGGGATCAACGGGCTGATGAGTTTCCTCATCGGCATCGTCATCGCCCAGCAGGGAACGGTCCAGCTCGCCCA
>JABFXK010000027.1 GCA_013361785.1 Sphingomonas sp. | reverse complement strand
TGTCGATTGCCTTCAGTTCCTCTTCCTTCACGCCCATCGCTTCGAGGTCCCGCTCGGCGTGGGTGATCGGGTCGCGCGTCTCGCGAATCCCCTGCACTTCCTCACGAGTCCGGTACTTGGCCGGGTCGGACATTGAATGACCGCGATAGCGGTAAGTCAGGAACTCGATGATGATCGGGCCCTTGCCGCTCCGAGTCCATTCGAGCGCCACGTCGGCGGCGCCGCGCACCGCGAGCACATCCATCCCATCGACCTGAAGGCCGGGGATCCGATGGCTCTCGCCACGCCGGTAGAGCATCGGCTCGGACGAAGAGCGCTTGATGCTCGTCCCCATCGCATATTGATTGTTCTCGATCGCGTAGATCACCGGCAGGTCCCACAGCTTGGCCATGTTGAAGGCCTCGTAGACCTGGCCCTGGTTGACGGCGCCGTCGCCGAGATAGGTGAGGCAGACGCCGCCGTCTTCGCTATACTTGTGCTTGAACGCGAGGCCGGTGCCGAGCGGCACCTGGGCGCCGACGATGCCATGCCCGCCGTAGAAGCCGTGGTCGACGCTGAACATATGCATCGAGCCGCCCTTGCCGTGCGAGATGCCCGCTTCCCGGCCGGTCAGCTCGGCCATGATCACCTTCGGGTCGATGCCGTAAGCGAGCATGTGGCCATGGTCGCGATAGCCGGTGATGACGCTGTCCTTGCCGACAGTCATCGCCGATTGCAGCCCGACCGCGACGGCTTCCTGGCCAATGTACAGATGGCAGAAGCCGCCGATCAGCCCGAGGCCGTAGAGCTGGCCCGCCCGCTCCTCGAAGCGGCGGATCAGAAGCATCTCGCGATAGAGCTTCAGAAGGTCGTCCTTGGACGCCTTGTATCGCTTCGGCTGCGGCGGCCGCGGAATGTCGTTGGCATTCGTCTCGGGAACGGCGGTTTTCTTCGCGGAACGCGCCACGGCACTCTCTCTCATGACTGAAGCAGGGCGGCCTATAAGAGGCGGTGCGACAGGCGGCAACAGGCGCTCAGTTGAGCGGGACGATCACCTCGTCGGGACGGACCAATCCGAGCTGCTTGCGCACAAGCTCGTCGGCCATGTCCGGATCGGCCTTGTTGGGGTCGAGCAGCTGCGCGCGATGCTTGAGCTCCGCTCTTTGCTGCTGGAGCTGCGCGAGTTCGCCCTGCCGCTCCTTGAGCGCGTGATGATAGCCGCCCCAGGCAAGGATTCCGTTCGGTCCGGCAATGGCATGGCCGGCGAAGGTGCCGACGACGATCAGCGCCAGCGCGGGAAATGCCGCGCGGCGAATAAGTTCGAAAATGCGCTTCCCACCCCTCACGCGCCCAAGGAATCACGAAGGAGTCACAAGCGCAAGCAAAAAGAATGGTTTGGTGGATATTGTGGGGAAAAACTTGTGGATCAGCTGGGCCGGTAAGCCTTCAGCACCCCGCGGCCGCCGTAGCGCGCCATATCACCCAGCTCCTCCTCGATCCGCAGCAGCTGGTTGTACTTCGCCGTCCGGTCCGACCGCGCGAGGCTGCCCGTCTTGATCTGCCCGCAACTGAGCGCCACCGCGAGGTCGGCAATGGTCGAATCTTCGGTCTCGCCCGAGCGATGCGACATCACCGCGGTGTAGCCGTTGGTCTGCGCGAGCTTCACCGCGTCGATCGTCTCGGTCAGGCTTCCGATCTGGTTGACCTTGATCAGGATCGAATTGGCGATGCCATGGTCGATCCCCCATTGCAGCCGCTTCACATTGGTGACGAAGGCATCGTCGCCGACCAGCTGGACGCGGTTGCCGAGCTTCTCCGTCAGTATTTTCCAGCCGTCGGCATCGTCCTCCGCCATCCCGTCCTCGATCGAGGCGATCGGATAATCCGAGGCGAGCGACACGTAATAATCGGCCATCTCGCCGGGCGTCAGGCTCTTGCCTTCGCCGGTGATCTCGTAGCGCCCGTCCTTGAAGAACTCGCTTGCCGCCGGGTCCATCGCCAGAAGCACATCGTCGCCGAGCTTGTAGCCGGCAGCGCTCACCGCCTTGTCGATGAAGTCCAGCGCCTCGCGCGGCGTGTTGATCGCCGGCGCGAAGCCGCCCTCGTCGCCGACCGCGGTCGACAGCCCCGCCGAGTGAAGCGCGCTCTTCAGCGCGTGGAAGATCTCCGCCCCACAACGCAAAGCTTCGGCGAAGTCCGGCGCACCGACCGGCATCACCATGAACTCCTGGAAGTCGAGCTTGTTGTCCGCGTGGGCGCCGCCGTTCAGGATATTCATCATTGGCACCGGCAGAAGGCTCGCGTCGACCCCGCCGACATAGCGGTAGAGCGGAAGACCGAGAGCGTCCGCCGCCGCCTTGGCCGTCGCCAGGCTCACGCCGAGGATCGCATTCGCGCCGAGCCGCCCTTTGTTCTCGGTCCCGTCGAGCGCGATCATCTCGGCATCGATCGCGGCCTGGTCCTCGGCCTCCATCCCGACGACAGCCTCGGCAATCTCGCCGTTCACCGATTGGACTGCCTTCGACACGCCCTTCCCGCCCCAGCGGCTCTTGTCGCCATCCCTCAGCTCGACGGCCTCGTGCACGCCGGTCGACGCGCCCGACGGGACCGCCGCCCGGCCCATGCTCCCGTCCTCGAGCGTGACGTCCACCTCGACGGTCGGATTGCCCCGGCTGTCGAGGATCTGGCGGGCGTGGACGTCGACGATCGCAGTCATGGCTTTCCTTCTTGCGCAGGCGTAACAATATGGGTGTGTGCGAGCGGCTATAGGCCGAGCGCCGGACCGTGCAACTTTCGGCCCGTTGGGCCGGAACGAGGCGCGCGGCTCGCAGGTTGGAGTCGGCAAAAGGAGGACCCGCGATGGCTGACCAAACTACTGCTGACCTGCCCGAAGGAACTGATACCGTAATCAAAGGCGCGAGCGGCGGCGCGATCGCGTCCGATCCGAACGCTGAGGATCAGGGCGGACAGACCGTCACTGTCGGGGATACGGCGCTCGTCCAGGAAAAGAAGATCCCTGCGCCGAAAGGCGACGCCGAGCGGCCGGTGAGCGGCAGCGGAAGCGCCGAAGGCGGGCTCGCTGACCGGATCCGCAGCGGCCGCGACCGGATCACCAGCCAGGCCGGCGACAAGGCCCGCGGGCTCGTCAGCCAGGGCCTCGAACGCACTTCCGAGGCGCTGGCGAACATCGCCAAGATGGTCGGCGACACCGCGCCGGGAATCGATGAGCGCCTCGGCGAGAGCTACGGCGATTATGCCCGCCGCGCCGCCGGCTCGATCGAGAATGTCGCCAATTCCATAGCGGAAAAGGACCCCGACGAGCTGATCGAGGACACGCGCAGCTTCGTCCGCGACAGCCCGGGCATCGCGCTTGCCGGCGCGGCCGTCGTCGGCTTCGTCGTCGCGCGGCTGTTGAAGACCGGCCTCTCGAAAGACGAGGACGACGAGGACTGATGCTGAAGCCGGTCGAGCCGACTTCGCCGCCCGAGCGCCCGATCGGCGAGCTCGTCCATGAGCTCGTCGAAGAGGGCAAGGCCTACGCAAAGGCCGAGGCCGACCTCGCCAAGGCCATCGCGCTCGCGAAGGCAAAGGCGCTCGCGCTGCCGGCAGGCTTGCTTCTCGCCGCCCTTATCGTCCTTCAATCGGCGGTCACGATCCTCGCCGTAGGCATATTCACGGCACTCTCAGCACTGCTTGGTCCGATTCTGGCTGGCATCCTCGCATCGCTGATCTTCGCCGCCATCGCCGGCGGACTGGCTTGGTGGGGCATCGAGCGGGTGAGGCGCGCCCTGTGACCGACAGCCCCGAAATCGCCGAGGCGCGAAGCGAAGTCGAGCGCCGACGTTCGCGGCTGATGGGCACGGCGCACGAGCTGCAAGCGAGGCTCAGCCCCGGCACTTTGGCGAAAGGTGCCTGGCAGGGCGCGAAGGAAAAAGGCGCCGATCTCGCCGAAGACGCCGTCGATGCGGTCCGCGCGCGCCCCTATGCTGCTACGGGCGTTGTCGCCGCGATCACCATGTTCCTTGCGCGAGAGCCGTTGATGGATCTCGCCGGTCGTCTCGTCGACGGCGCGAAAGGAAAATCGAAGAAGCAGCGGAAATCACCGCAAAAGAAGAAAACGGAGACAGCCGAATGACCGACCAGCGCACCACCACCGCCGACGAGGCTGAGGACAGCGGCGCGCGGCAGCGCGCGATCGAGGCTTATGAAGGCGCGCGCGACCGCGCCGCCGACACGCTCGGCCAGGCCCCGCTTCTGGCGCTTGCCGGCGGCCTCGCCGCGGGCGCGCTCATCGCTGCCTTGCTCCCGCGCACCGAGGCCGAGACGAAACTCGTCCGTCCGACCGCGCGCCGCGTGAAGAAAACTGCCAATGCCGCATTCGACGCGGCGCGCGACACGGGTTCGGAGAGGCTCGACCGGATGGGTCTCAATCGTGACAAGGGCGAAGAGACGATCCGTAAGCTGCTCGACGAGCTGACCGACGCCGCCAAGGCTTCGGCCAACGCTGCGCTCGATGCCGCGCGGAAAGCGAACGATAGCTGACGCCGCAACGCAAATCGTCTAGCGAAGCGGCATGAGCAAGCTTCACCTGGTCTTCGGCGGGCGCGTGAAGGACCCGCGGACGCTCGACTTCGACATGAGCACGATCGAGGTCGTCGGAATCTACGACAGCTATGCCGCGGCCGAGGACGCCTGGCGCGGCGCGGCGCAGCGCAGCGTCGACGATGCCGAGAAGAAATATGTGGTCGTCCACCTGCACCGGCTGCTCGAGCCGGACATGGAGGGCCGCGTACCGGGAATCGAACGACCCAGGGCGCCGGCCGGCTAAGCCTTTCGATACCGCCAGAGCAGCAGCGGCCGCTGGAGCAGCAGCCCGGCCGCAAATCCGCCGACATGCGCTGCCGTGGCGAGCAGATAGCCTTGCTGGCCCGCCAGCCACTCAGTCATGTACTGAAGGACTATCCAGGCGACCAGAAGCCAGAGAGCGTTGATCCATCGGTTGATCGTCGTGGAGCTGGTGATCCGCTTTGGCCGTCCGAAAATCAGAGCATATGCACCGATGACCGCGCTGATAGCGCCGCTCGCGCCGACCATCGGCACAATCGAGGCCGGGTTCGTTGCCCACTGCAGGAGCGCCGAGGCATAGGCGCCGACCAGATACAGCGCGATCAGGCCGGTCTTCCCGAGCACGCGCTCCACCTGCAATCCGCACCATATCAGGACGAGCAGGTTGAACCCGATGTGGACCGGGCCCGAATGGACCAGCGTAGTGGTCAGCGGCGTTATAAAGGCGGGGACTGCCGGCGACGTGGTGACGAGCCCGCTGAACCGCGCAGGAATGAAGCCCATGAAATAGGCTGCGTCGAAGCCGGTCAGTACGGCCAGCACCCACGCGAGCGCGGTGATGACTGCAATGACTACAGTCACTGACCGGGGGATGCGGTCCACGCGATCGCTCAGACGAACTCGATCTTCTTGATCTCGTAATAACGATCGCCCGACGGCGTCGACACTTCGACCTCGTCGCCCTTCTGGCGTCCGATCAGCGCTCGGCCAAGCGGCGAATTGTAGCTGATCTTGCCATGGCTCGCGTCCGCTTCGACCTGGCCGACGAGCTGGTACTTCACCTTCTTGTCGTCCTCGTCGAGCAAAGTGACGGTCGCGCCGAACACGACCTTGTCGCCGGACAGGCTCTTCGGGTCGATCACCATCGCCCGGCTCAGGCGATCCTCGAGGTCAGCGATCGTCGCTTCGATCTGGCCCTGGCGCTCCTTTGCCGCATGATATTCGGCATTCTCGCTGAGGTCGCCGTGCGCGCGCGCCGCCTCGATCGCCTCGACGATCTCCGGCCGTTCCATCTTCAGGCGCTTCAAGTCCTCGGTCAGCTTGCGGTGCCCTTCCTCGAGCATCGGGACCTTTTCGGCAGTCGCCATCGCAAAAACCCTTTTTCAAAACCCTGCCCCGGCGTCCCGCAAAGGCCGCATCAGGAGGCAGGTTGTCGGTGAGCTGGTTCTAGGAGGCGGAATAATAGGATTGGAGCGAGGCGACTTCAAGCGCGTGTCCCCGGACCGCCTCGATCGCCCGTGCAGACGCGAGGCTCGCCGCTGCCGTGGTGAAGTAAGGCACTCGCTTCTGGAGCGTCGTGGTTCGGATCGAATGACTGTCCTTCAGCGACTGCCATCCCTCGGTCGTGTTGAACACCAGGTCGACGTCGCCGTCCAAAAGCTTGTCGACGATGTGCGGCCGCCCCTGCGCCACCTTGTTCACGACTTCGACGGGAAGCCCCTTTGACTGCAGATGCGCCGCAGTCCCGCCGGTCGCGATGATTGAAAAGCCGAGCTCGACCAGCTTCTCGACCGCCGAGACGATATTGTCCTTATCCGCGTCCTTCACGGATACGAAGGCAGTCCCGCCCTGCGGAAGGATCATCCCCGCGCCGATCAGACCCTTGGCGAAGGCGATGTCGAAATCGCGATCGATTCCCATGACTTCGCCGGTGCTCTTCATTTCGGGCCCGAGCACCGGATCGGTCCCGGGGAAGCGGGCAAAGGGGAAGACGGATTCCTTCACCGCCACATAGTCGAAATCGCGGCCGAAAGCGTCGAAGCCGGCGAGCGCCTCGCCCGCCATTACCCGGGCTGCGATCTTTGCGACTGGCCTGCCCGTCGCCTTGGCGACGAACGGCACCGTACGGCTGGCGCGCGGGTTGACCTCAATCAGGTAGACTTCGCGGTCCTTGACGGCGAACTGCACGTTCATCAGGCCGCGAACGCCTAGCGCCAGCGCGAGCGCCCGCGTCTGCCGTTCGATCTCGCCGACGATTGCCGGCTCAAGGCTGTGCGGCGGGATCGCACAGGCGCTGTCGCCCGAATGCACGCCGGCCTCCTCGATATGCTGGAGCACCCCGCATACGGCGACGTCGTTGCCGTCGCAGATCGCGTCTACGTCGACTTCGATCGCGTCGCGCAGATAGCGGTCGATCAGCACCGGGCTTCGGCCCGACACCTGCACCGCGGTCGCGATATAATGTTCGAGCTGCTGGGGCCCGTCGACCACCTCCATCCCGCGCCCGCCGAGCACGTAGGAGGGCCGCAGAAGCACCGGATAGCCGATCCGCTCCGCCACCCGAAGCGCCTCGTCGCGGCTTCGAGCGATCCCGTTGGCCGGCTGCTTCAAATCGAGCTGCTGCACCAGCGCCGCGAACCTCTCTCGGTCTTCGGCAAGGTCGATGCTGTCGGGCGAGGTCCCCAGGATCGGCACCCCCGCCGCCTGCAGCTCCGCGGCGAGCTTCAGCGGCGTCTGGCCACCGAGCTGGACGATCACGCCCACTAGCTCGCCCTTCTCCTGCTCCCTTCGGACGATCTCGAGCACGTCCTCGGTCGTCAGCGGCTCGAAATAAAGGCGGTCCGACGTGTCGGGGTCGGTCGAGACCGTCTCCGGGTTGCAGTTGACCATGATGACTTCATAACCGGCCCCCTGCTGTCCGTTGCGGTCGCGCCCGAGCGCGAAGGCGGCATGACAGCAGCAATAGTCGAACTCGATTCCCTGCCCGATCCGGTTCGGCCCGCCGCCGAGGATCATCACCTTGCGGCGGTCCGACACCTCCGCCTCGTCGACCGGCTCGCCGAACAGAGGCGCCTCATAGGTCGAATAAAGATAGGGCGTCGCCGCGTCGAACTCGGCCGCGCAGCTGTCGATGCGCTTGAACACCGGCCTCACGCCCAGGTGCAGCCGGTGGTCGCGAACCTCCGCCTCGGTGATCCCGCCGGTCATCCGCCGAACCGCGCTGTGCACCGTTCCGCCGCCGCCGGCCGCGACCGCCTCGCCCATCTCGCGGTCGATGTGCGCCGAGCGAAGGGCGAGCTGAGCCAGCCGCGCGTCGGAGAAGCCCATCGCCTTCAGCCGCCGCATGCCGCGCGCGTCGCTCGGGAGCCCGTTCACGCGGACGTCCTCCTCGGCCCGGACGATCTCCTCGAGCCGCCGAAGGAACCAGGGATCGAAGCCCGAAATCTCGTTGATGCGCTCGACCGTGAAGCCCTGCCGAAGCGCCTCGCCGGCGACCAGCAGCCGATTGGGCGTTGGCCGCGCAAGCGCGCTCTCCATCGCCGCCGGATCGGCGCTTTCGAGCTCGCGCACACGGTCGAGTCCGGTCAGCCCCGTCTCCAGCCCGCGAAGCGCCTTCTGAAGGCTCTCGGCGAAGCTTCGCCCGATCGCCATCACCTCGCCCACCGACTTCATCGACGTCGACAGCACCGCGTCCGCACCGCGGAACTTCTCGAACGCGAAGCGCGGGATCTTGGTCACGACATAATCGATCGTCGGCTCGAAGCTCGCCGGCGTCGCGCCGCCCGTGATGTCGTTGGCGATCTCGTCGAGCGTGTAGCCGACCGCCAGCCGCGCCGCGACCTTGGCGATCGGGAAGCCCGTCGCCTTCGACGCCAGCGCCGACGACCGCGACACGCGCGGGTTCATCTCGATCACCACCATCCGCCCGGTCTTGGGATCGACCGCGAACTGGACGTTCGACCCGCCAGTCTCGACCCCGATCTCGCGCAGCACCGCGATGCTCGCCGAGCGCATGCGCTGATATTCCTTGTCGGTGAGCGTCAGCGCCGGGGCGACGGTGATGCTGTCGCCGGTGTGCACGCCCATCGGGTCGACATTCTCGATCGAGCAGATGATGATCGCATTGTCGGCCTTGTCGCGAACCACCTCCATCTCGAACTCTTTCCAGCCGAGCACCGATTCCTCGATAAGCACTTCGGTGGTCGGACTGGCCTCGAGCCCGCCGGTCACGATCTGCACGAACTCGTCGCGGTTGTAGGCAATTCCGCCGCCGGTCCCGCCAAGCGTGAAGCTCGGCCGGATGATCGCCGGCAGCCCGACATGATCGAGCGCCGCCAGCGCGTCCTCAAGCGAATGCGCGATCGCCGAGCGCGGACTTTCGAGCCCGATCTTGTCCATCGCCTCGCGGAACTTCAGCCGGTCCTCGGCCTTCTCGATCGCCTGCGCGTTCGCCCCGATCAGCTCGATGCCAAGACGGTCGAGAGTCCCGTCCTTGAACAAAGCCAGCGCGGTGTTCAGCGCCGTCTGCCCGCCCATGGTCGGAAGCACCGCGTCGGGCCGCTCCTTTTCCAGGATCTTGGCGACGATCGCCGGCGTGATCGGCTCGATATAGGTCGCATCCGCCAGCTCCGGATCGGTCATGATCGTCGCCGGGTTCGAATTGACGACGATCACGCGATAACCTTCGGCCTTCAGCGCCTTGACCGCCTGCGAGCCTGAATAATCGAACTCCGCCGCCTGCCCGATGACGATCGGCCCCGCTCCGATGATCAGGATGGAGGAGATGTCGGTCCGCTTCGGCATCAGCCCTCCGGGAACTGCATGTTGACGAACACGGTCTTGAGCCCGTTCCTGCGCGCCCAGCTCGCGACGCAGGCGCGCTGCTCGGGGCTCGGGTCCTGGCGGATCATCAGCAGAAGCTTCTTCTCGCTCTCGTCCTGGATGAGCTCGCCCAGCGCCAGCCCGCAAGCGGTCGCGACCTGATTGAGCTGCGCCTCGTCATGCATCCGCGGCGGCGTCGCGCAGGCGGAGAGGGCGAGGAACGCTGAGAAAGTTGCAAGCGATCTGGCGACTGGCATCAGTTCGCCTTCTCCACCGAAGTTTCCCAGCCGTCGTATGTAACGTCTAATCCGGCGACGGCCTCGCGGACTTCAGCTATCATCGTTTCGACAGCTGCGTCCGACAAATCTGTGATTTTGGTAGCGACGAGACGAAAATCGTCCTCTCCTTGCGCCAGCTCGACCTCGTCCCAACCCGGCTTTTCTAACCGCTCCGCGACATCGTAGAGCTGTTCACGCTCACCGTAAAAAAAATGGGCGACCGGCCGCGCTATCGCAGCATTGTCGCCATTATCCTTGAGCTGCCGAAGCACCTCCCGATCGGGTTCGCTGACGCTCACTTCATCGCCCCCACGAACTTCTCGAACAGGTAGAAGCTGTCCTGCGGCCCCGGGCTCGCCTCCGGGTGATATTGCACGCTGAACGCCGGGCGGTCCTTCAGCTCGATGCCGCAATTCGATCCGTCGAACAGCGACACGTGCGTCTCGCGGACATTGTCCGGCAGCCCCTCCCGCTCGACCGCGAAGCCGTGGTTCATGCTGGTGATCTCGACCCGTCCGTCCTCCAGCCTTTTCACCGGATGGTTGGCGCCGCGGTGGCCCTGGAACATCTTGCTCGTCCTGCCGCCGACCGCGAGCGCGAGCATCTGATGGCCGAGGCATATTCCGAACAAGGGCTTCCCGGTCTCCAGCATCTGCCGGATCACCGGCACCGCATATTCGCCCGTCGCCGCGGGGTCGCCCGGCCCGTTCGACAGGAAGAATCCGTCCGGCTCGTGCGCCATGATCTCCTCGAACGTGGCGGTCGCCGGCACCACCGTCACCCGCGCGCCCGCTTCGACGAGGTTGCGGAAGATATTTCGCTTCGATCCGTAATCGACCGCGACAACGTGCGGGCGTACATCCTCCCCTCCCGCGTTGCGGGAGGGGCCGGGGGAGGGCCTGTGTGAAGAGGTCGGCGACAGGCCCTCCCCTAGCCCCTCCCGCGAGCGGGAGGGGGACTCAACCTCGTACCCCTGCGCCCAATCCCATTTGCCGCCGCTCCAGCGCTCGACCTGCAGGCGGCTGACCTCCTTCGCCAGGTCCATGCCTTCGAGGCCCGGCCATTCCGCCGCTTGTCTTTGCAATGCCTCGAGGTCGAACTGCCCGTCCGCGCGGTGGGCGATCGCGATGTTCGGCGGCCCCTCCTCGCGCACCAGCTTGGTCAGCGCGCGCGTGTCGACGCCAGCGATGCCGATCCGGCCCCATTTCGCCATCCACGAAGCGAAGTCCTGCGTCGCGCGATAGCTCGACGGCTCGGTCACCGTGTCGCGCACCAGGCAGCCGAGCGCATGCGCTTCCGCCGCCTCGACGTCCTCGTCGTTGGCGCCGACATTGCCGATGTGCGGGAAGGTGAAGGCGATCACCTGCTTGGCATAGGAAGGATCGGTCATCACCTCCTGGTAGCCGGTCATCGCGGTGTTGAAGCACAGCTCCCCGACCGCCTCGCCCTCGGCGCCGAAGCCCTGTCCCCAAACCGTCCGCCCGTCGGCGAACACCACGACTCCCGTCGCGCCCTCGGGTTGGGGCGCGTGCAAGGGTCGTACGTCGGCCATGGGCGTGGAGTGCCTTCCGTCAAGGGTTTTCCAGCGATGTCGCTAAGGCGTTGCCGCTATGCGCTTTGAGCCAACCGGTCAACGCTGGTCAGGCGAGAAATCCACAGCTAGGTCTCGCCGCATGATCAGGGACGACATCAAGGCCGCGACGATCGCCGCGATGAAGGGCGGCGACAAGGAGACCACCGCGACTCTCCGCCTCGTTTCCGCGAGCATCAAGAACCGCGACATCGAGGCGCGCACCGGCGGCGCCCCGAAGGACGACGACGCGCTCGTCACCGAAGTGCTTCAGAAGATGATCAAGCAGCGCCGCGAAAGCGCCGACCTTTACCGCAAGGGCGGCCGCGAGGACCGGGCCGCGGCGGAAGAAGGCGAAATCGCGGTCATCGAGCGCTTCCTGCCCAGGCAGCTCAGCGAAGCCGAAGCCGAAGCGAAGATCCGCGAGATCGTCGCCGAGACCGGCGCCAGCTCGATGAAGGACATGGGCCGTGTGATGGCCCTCGTAAAAGAGCGCCTCGGCCCAAGCATCGAACCGGCGCGGGCCTCGGCGCTGGTCAAGGCAGCCCTCAGCTAAACAAAAAAAGGCCCCGCCGCTTCGAAACGGCGGAGGCCCAGGTAAAAAACTTGTCTCTATCTGGCCGCGGCGGCCGGTGTCGCGGCAGGCCCCATCAGCCCCATCACGCCTTCCATCACCAGGTGATACATGCGGATCGCCATCGCGGTGGCGACCGCGCCGGCCATCGCCATCTGGAGGTTGAGCGCCACGGCGTTGAGTTGCGCACCGATCGCCGGGAGCTGCGTCAGCGCCGTTCCGATGATCGGCAAGGCGATCACCAGCGCTACGTTCACAACCATCCGTTCGTCGGTCAGCGCGACCCCGGCGATGAGGCCGAGCACGATCAGTGTCAGTGGCACGTTCATCATGTTGAGCGCCACGAACCCGGCGACGATTGCGAGTATGATAGCAAGAGCGCGGGCAAGCCCGCCGATCTTCATCAACATATTCCCCTCCCTTTCTCATCCCGTTCGGCGGTCTTGCGCCGCCTTGTGTCGGAACCGTAACAGTCTACCTGCAATCGGCCGCCCTGGCTGTGTTAATTATTCGCGCTTGGAATCGCCGCGGCGGACCTGTGGATAAGTGCCACAGGTCTGCTTGCAGGAGGGGCAGCCCGTAGGCATCACCGACTCATGCCGCAGTTCCGCCCGCGACAGACAAAGCGCGCCCGGGAGCTGCGCAATGCGGCAACCGAAGCCGAACGTCGCCTGTGGGCATACTTGCGCCAGCGTCGCCTCGGCGGATTCAAGTTCAGCCGCCAGATGTCCGTTGGACCGTTCGTTTGTGATTTCCTCTGTCGCGAGCGAGGACTCGTTGTAGAGCTCGATGGCGGACAGCACGCGGATCGCGAGGCACAGGATGCCAGACGAACGCTTTTCTTGAAGAGAGAAGGACTCACTGTCGTTCGTTTCTGGAACAGCGACGTTTTCGACAATATTGATGGCGTCTTGCAGGTCATCGACGCAAAGCTCCAGGAGCTGCCGGCGCGATTCGAACGACCTCCCCTACCGCTTGCGGGAGGGGACGAGCTGCGAAGCAGCGAAGGGGTGGGCCCGGACGAACTGATTCCCCCTCCCGCAAGCGGTAGGGGGCTCGTGTGACCCTCTCACCGCAATGGCTCGATGAACTGCGCGCCCGCACCGTGCTGTCCGCCGTCATCGCACCGTCGGTGAAGCTGATCCGCGCGGGCCGCGAGTGGAAGGCCTGCTGCCCGTTCCATAACGAGAAGACGCCGAGCTTCACGGTCAATGACGACAAGCATTTCTACCATTGCTTCGGCTGCGGTGCGCATGGCGACGCGATCCGCTTCCTCACCGACCATCGTGGGATGCCGTTCATGGACGCGGTGAAGGAGCTTGCGGGCAAGGCCGGCATGGACGTCCCCGCCCCCGATCCGCAGTCGAGAGAACGCGCCGAGCGCACCGCCACTCTAACCGACGTGATGGCGGAGGTTCAGACCTGGTATTCGGAGCAACTGAACGGCCTCGCCGGCGCCGAGGCGCGCGATTATCTTAAGCGGCGCGGGATCGACGACGGCACGGTCCGGCGCTTCGGCCTCGGCTTCGCGCCCGTCAGCCGCTCGGCGCTCAAGCGCGCGCTCGAAAAGCTCGGCGAGGACAAGCTGGTCGAGACCGGGATGCTGATCAGCCCGGAAGACGGCGGCGCAACCTACGACCGCTTCCGCGGCCGGCTGATGTTCCCGATCCGCGACCCGCGCGGGCGGGTGATCGGTTTCGGCGGACGGATTCTCGAAGCCGGCGAGCCCAAATATCTCAACTCCCCCGACACGCCGCTCTTCGACAAGGGGCGCACCCTCTACAACATCGACCGCGCCGGCCCCGCCAGCCGCGCGGCGAAGCGGCTGATCGTGGTCGAAGGCTATATGGACGTGATCGCGCTCGATCGCGCCGGGATCGCCGAGGCCGTAGCGCCCAACGGCACCGCGGTGACCGAGGCTCAGCTCGATCGCATGTGGCGGCTCGACCCCTCGCCGATCCTGTGCTTCGACGGCGACGCGGCCGGTCGCAAGGCGGCGATCCGCGCCGCGACGCGCGCCCTGCCCCACGTTCGCCCTGACCGAACGCTCCGCTTTGTCGAGCTTCCCGCCGGCCAGGATCCCGACGACGTGATTCGGACCGGCGGCCGAGAGGCCTTCGAAGCTTTGATCGCCGAGCCCGAGCCGCTTGACGCGCGCCTGTGGCGGCACGAGCTCGAGGCGCAGCCTTTGACCACCCCCGAGGCCCGCGCGGGCCTCCGCCAGCGCCTGATCGACCATGCCGCGACCATCGGCGATCCCGCCCTCGCCCGCCTCTACCGCGCTTCCTGGCTTGATCGCTTTGTTGAGCAGCTCGCGCCAAAGCGCACGACAGCTCCGGGTTGGCAGCCACGGACTGGGCGTTCGCGTCAGGGGAAATGGAAACCGCGAGAAAAGACAAAGGACGAGGTGTTTCTGAACCCTTGGAATCTCCAAGACAGCACACGTGCACTAAGCAAGACCGGCGTCAGCACAGCTGTTACGCGAAATTTGCTACTCGGATTCTTAAATCATCCGGAAGCGCTTCCGGAGTCATGCGAGATGCTGGCTCCTCTGCCCGTTCCGGATCGCAGCAC
>JABFXK010000050.1 GCA_013361785.1 Sphingomonas sp. | reverse complement strand
TTGCGTTCGTGGAAGGCGATCGAGTTCTCGAACGCCCGGGCAATATAAGGCGTGAGGTAGGTCTGCATCGGGTCGATGTAGAGGAGTGTGAGATTCTTCGTCTCGAGCGTCGACAGATGGAACCCCGAGGCGTCCTGCGGCACGTGCGCGGGACTTTGCTGATCGGCCGGTGTCGGCGCCGGCGCGTTCGGAGCCGTCGGTGCCGGAGTGACCGGCTCCGATGGCGGAGTCCCGGTTGGCTGCGGCGGGACGGCGTCAGGTTTTTCGACGACAGTCGTCGTGTCGGGCTGCGGCGGAGGCGGCGGCTGCTTGGCCGGAGTCTGGGCTAAGCCCGGATTCGATCCTGTGAAGAGGAGCGCCGCCCCGATATAGGCGAGGCGGCGCCCCTTCAAATACTCAGCCCCCATTGAACGGCCCCCCAGCCGTGACGTCAGTCGGAGTGCGACTGCGATGCCGCCTGGCTGACTCCCGCCTGGTTCAACGCAGCGGAGAAGCTCGGACTTGCCGCCACCGCCGCGAGGTTAGGCTGCGCAGCGAGCGCGGCCCACGCCTTCTGGTTCGACGACAAGGCCGCGAGCGCTGCCGGATGAGACGCGAGCGCCGCGAAGGCGTTGGGCGCGGCCATCATCGCCGAGAAGGTCTGCGGATTGGCGAGCACCGCCTGTGCCGCCGACGCGTTCAGCGCTTTCGCCGCCGATGCGGATGCGATCATCGAATGCGCATCGAACGCCTGCAGCGCATGCGCCGCGGCGCTGAGCTGCGCCGCATTTAGCGCCGAATTCGAGAAGCTCGACGCATTGTTGCCGATCGCCGCCAGAAGTTGCGGGCTGAACGACTGCGCGTTGCTTGCGAGCCCGCCGAACGCCAGCGCGTTGTGCGCCATCGCAGCGAATACGCCAGGGTCGGCCTGAAGCGCCGCCATCGCCTTGCTGTCGCCGGCAAGCCCCTGGAACGCCGCGGCATTGCTCGCCATCCGCGCATCGGCGGCGGCGTTCGCAGCGGCATTATGGAACGAGTTGGCATTGCTTGCGAAGCTGCTGAACGACGACGCATTGGCCATGATCGCCGCGAGCGCAGCCGGATGCCCAGCAAGCGCCGCGAAAGCCTGCGAATGGCCCGCGATCGCCGCGAGGGCACTCGGCTGCCCGGCGAGCAGCGAGAATGCGGTCGGATTGGCCGCAAGCGCCGACATTGCCGAACTCGAGATGCCCGCCGACTGCAACTGATGCGCCGCAGCCGCTGCGCTGTTCACTGCGGCGGAGAGCGCCGCCGGCTGGCCAGAAATGGCATTGAACGTAGCGGCTTTCGCGGCGAGCGCCTTGAACACCCCCGGATCGGCCTGCAGCGCCTGCATCGCCGAATTGCTCGCTGCAAGCGCCTGGAACGCGGCGGCGCTGCTCGCCATGTTCGCGTTCGCAGCTGCATTCGAAGCCGCGTTGTGGAACGCGCTGGCGTTCGACGCGAAGCTCGCAAAGGCAGAGGGGTTCGCCAGGATCGCCGCAAGTGCCGCGGGCTGTGAAGCCAGCGCTTGCATTGCCGCCGGGTGGCCGGCGACGGCGTTCAGCAACGCAGCGCTGGCCTGGTGAGCGGTGCCCGACAAGGCGGCGGAACTCTGCGCGGCCTGCGCAACGCCGGCAAAGGCTCGCGGATCGGCGGCGAGCGCGGCGAACGCTTTCGGATTGGACATGAGCGCCGCCATCACCTGCGGCTGACTGGCAAGCGCCTGGAACCCGGGACTCGCCGCAAGAGCGCGGAAGCTCGGATCGTGCACCATCAGCTCGAAAGCATCGGTCTGCATCAGCTGCGGCACAGCAGTGTCGCCGAGCGTCACGTCGTCTTCGCCGACCTGCGCATTGACGTAGCGCTGCGCGGGACCGACAGTCCCTTCGCTCGGGCCCAGCGGCGGATAGATCCGTCCGAGCCCGTAGGCCGCAATACCGAAGGCGAGCACGCCTGCGGCGGTGAAAACAAGCTTACGGTTGTTCTTCGTCGAAACGATAGTTGCCATGATTGCCCCCTTGACTGAGTCAAGGCGGCCACTGTGCGCGCCAGTTAACGCAGAGTCAATCAACGTCCGCCGCCCGACACTTGAGCTAAGCTGCTGCTCCTGCTGGATAAATTTCCACGCCCTAAATCCAGAGATCGTGAATCCTGCAACAATCTTAACCATTTAGAGAAGTCGTTGAGAAAGGATGATCGGCCTATTCCCGGCGCGAGTTTGTCGAGGAGCCGGTCATGCATGCCCGCTTCGCCTTCATTGCCGCCGCGGCTCTGACGAGTTCGAGCGTTTTCGCAGCCGAGCCGATAAAGCCGCCGGTCCAGCCCGCCACCCAGCAGCAACCCGCTCCCGCGCAGATCATGCTTGCGTCCGTAGACGATGTGCGCACGCCATCCGCGACCGATCAGCAAACGCCGACTCCGCCGAAGCGGCCTCGCATGGGACGCGTGACGACATGCCGCTGCGGCGATTCGCAGGCGCAGCCGGAGCAATAACCCCTTATTTGGTGGCCTGTGCGATCCGCTCCGTCCGACGGATCACCGGGATCTCGCCGTCGCCCACAGCCGCAAACGCCGACCAGTAGAATGGGTGCGACGTGTTGACGTCGTCCATCAGCTGGCGCTGCGACAATCGCAGCGCGGTGACCGTCGGGGTGCCCGGCGGCGCGGAGAAGAGACCGGTGATCAGGCGCTGCGTCGCGTTGTAATCATCCGGCACGGGCCAATGGCTCGCGACAACCAGCCGCGCTCCGGCGCCGACGAAGGCGCGCACGAGACCGTCGAGCGCTACGTCGCCACCTGTCGCGAGCCCGGCCTGCTCGGTCGCTGCGCTGCTCGCCTGGGCGGCGGTATCGCAGGCCGACAGGATCACCAGGTCGGCGTCGAGGTGGAGATCGAACACCTCCTTGAACGTGAGAAGCCCGTCGGAACCGCTTCCGCCGAAGCTCGTGAGAAGCGCCGGCTGCGCCGGGCATTTGGCGGCGCGCGCGGTGACCACGCCGTGGGTTGCGAAATGGATGATCCGGTACTGGTCGAGGTCGTTTCGAGCCTCGAGACCCGTGTCGGTGAAATTGTCGCCGGTGACGACCTGCACTCCGCCCGGATCGTAGGGGCGGAGGATCGAGCTCGCGACCTGCAGCTCCCTGGCCGAGATCGGGTGTGACCATGACGAGATCGGGAGCATGCAGTCGCGGTCGGCAGCGGCCGGGATCTGTCCTTCGGCGGCGGCCGACGGAGGCGTGTTCTGGCCGAGCCCTAGATATTCATGACGAGCGGCCGAGGCCGGCGCCTTGCGGAGCTGCGCGAAGGAGCGCGGACTGACCGAGGTGCTGATGTCGTGGTCGCGGCCGAGCCATGCGATTCCGCGGAAGTCGAACGCGGCGTTGCCGCCGGCATTCGCACGCTTCTGGTACGCATCGACGGACGCCTGATCCATGACCAGCAGATTGGCCGGCAGGCGCAGCATCGCCCCATCGGGCTCGAAGATCAGGTGCCTTGCCGAAGCGATGTCGGAAGCGAATGGTCCGAACAACTCCTGATACATCTGGTGCGACAGCGCGACGTCGAACGGATAGGTGGTGCGCTGACCGTTATCGATCGTCGAGATCGTGTCACGAAGCGACTGCACCTGGTCGGCGAGCTGTGACGAAGTGACGCTGAGCCTCGCCGAATGAGCAGCGCCGGGCGTCACCACCATTGCATAGACGCGGTCGCCGACCACAATCATCCGGTAATAAGCTTCGCCCGGGCGCAAGATCGTCTGGAGTTCGGTGAGGGGGATGACCTCGCTTGACACGGCGCGATACCGTGGAAAGCTCGAGAGCGCGGCCTGCGTCGCAAGCTGCTCCTTCTCCGACTGACCGAGAGACGCCCGAAGGACGCGCGCACGGGCCATCTCTTCCGGACTGGGGTTGGCAATATCGGTTAGCCGGGCGAGCTGGATTCGGCCGCTTTCGACTTGTCGGCTAAGAGTCACCGATTGGCGGAACAAGCGCGACGCATCGTCGGTGCCGCCATTGAGCTCGCGCGCGAGCACCGCCTGCGTTTGAGCAAGACCTGGACGCACCATCAGCTGGGTCGCCGTAAAAATCTCGGCACTCGCCGCCGGAACGTCGCCCTTCTTGAGCAGTAGGTCGACGTAGGGCCGGAGCACATTGGCGAAGGACGGCGGCAGGTTGCTCGTGTCGGGCTGCGAATGGACGATATCGTGGAACATCGTCTCGGCTGTGGTCAGCTGGCCGCTTCGAGCGAGGAACCCGGCGAGCCGCGCCTTGGCATTGAGAAGGGCAGCAGAGCCTGGATAATTGACGTCGAGAAGCGTGACGCCCTGTCGGTACAGGCGATCGGCCTCGGGGATATTCTTCTGGTCCTCGGCAATGGCAGCGAGGTCGCCGAGGATCTGGGCGCGCATCCACAGAATTGATGCGACCTTCCCGTCGCGGACGGCCTGAAGCTTGGCTTCCGCGGCACGCAGGGCGTCGCTGGCGCCGGACAGGTCGCCGGTCAGGCGCAGCGAGGTCCCGCGCAGCTGCAATGCCTGTCCGTCGAGAATCTCGCCTTTCTCCGCTGGAAGCAGCTCCTGCGTTTGCTCTCCGAGCTGCTGTCCCATCTTCGCTTCGGCGTTGAGGCTTTCGGCGGTGGCCGCATCTATGGTCAGCGAGCCGGCGCCGGAGCCCGCCTCATTATCGAGCACCGCCTTCGGAAGCGGCTTCTCAAGCTCGGCGAGCGCATCCTTCGGCTTGCCCTGATTGAGCAGGTGCATCGCGCGGTAATTGCGCAGCCTGCGGGCGACGATCGGGTCGGAGCCGACCTGGCCGGCGGCACGCGCGAACAGCGAGTCCGCCTCGGCATAGCGGCCGAGGTTGGATTTCTGAAGCGCTTCGTTGGCGAGCGCTTCGGCGCGGCTCAGCGGCGCGTTCTTGACGTTGCTGACAGCCGCGAAAAACTCGGCTGCCTCGGCATAGCTTCCGGCATTGTTGCGCCGGTAGGCTTCGGACAGCGCCTTGGCGGGGTCGAGCGTTCCAGCCTGGACTCGCGCGAAGGCCGCCGGGTCCCCGACGCCGGTCGTCGCAATCGAAATCTCGCCTTTGACCGGTTGATCCGCGACGAGACTCCTCAGCCCCAGCTGAAGCGCGCTGTCGTAGCCGGCGAGGCCTTCTGCAGCATAGAGGAGCTTGCCGCGCCTAAGCTCATAGGCGCGGTAGGCCACGTCCACATCCTTGAGCTTGCAATCGATGATTTCGATCACACCCAATGTCGCGTCTTCCCCGCGGTGCGAAGGTGAGCAGATCGCCGCCTCGCCAAGCGCCGTCGCGAGCCGCGTTCCCGCATCGCCTGAATTGCGCAGCTTGTAGAGCTTGCCGACCGGCAGCACCGCGTCGCGGCAGGTGATCGAATAACCCATGTCAAACATGTCGGTGAGGACGGAATCGCTGGTCGTGCTCTGCGCCGAGCAGAAGATCGTCCCCGAATCGCCGATCCGGAAGCTGTCGCGGACGCTCAGCGGCGTGGCCGCCGGGGCCGAGGGCGCGGCGAGGCACGAAAGCGCGGCTGCGTTTCGCAGGAGTGTCTTCGTCATACCCGCCGCCGCTCAGATAGTTCCGCCCGGCCCGCGGCCGAGGTTCATGTCGACATCGCTTCCGCTGGTGACCGGCTCGTCGATTGGCCGGTCGAGGTTGATTGGGCCCACGTTGATCAGGCCGAGCCAGGTTTCGATGCTGTCCTCGTCGTCGCTTTGGCCCTTCTTCTTGTCCTCGTCGGCTTGCTGCTGATCCTCACCGACAATCGTGTCGTCAGTGGCGCCGACTGGCCCGAGCACCTGGTCCGATGCCAGCGTTTGTACCGCTGTCGCCGGCGGCAGCGGCGGTGCACAGCCCGCGATCGGGCAGCCGTTTATCCTCGAATCGCTGGAGAAGGTCCCGGAGACCTTGACCACCGGAACGAAGTCATTGCCGGCGAGGGTGGTGCCGTTGGATTTCACCTGCCGCCCATAGATGTCCAACAGCGGACCGGTCGGGGCTGCGGTGCTGATTGATGCAGTGCTTGCACCGGTGGAGATGGTGAGGCCGCCGTCGCCGACGGTGATGCCGCCCAGATCGCTCGCAACGCCGCTGTTCTGGACCAGGAAGCTGCTCCCGATCTGCGCGGTGATTCCGCCTGCCGACACGGAGCCGTTCGGATTGGAAGTCCCGCTATTCGTCGCGAGCTGCTGGGGAGTGACGGAGACCGGGTCGGATTCGAGAGCGCTGATGATCGATTGATCGGCGATCCATACATTCTCCCCGCTCAGCGTCAGCGCGCCAAATAGCGCGCCCGAGCTGTCAGCCATCGCGATGCTGCCGGTGTCGGTAATCACTTCGACATTCTTGCCGGCGTCGAGCATCAGCGAGTCGCTTGCCCCGGCATTGGCGAATTTGACCGCACCGCCGATGACGATGGAGCCGGCCGTGTTGAGCGCGACGCTGCCGAAGCCGCCGCCGCTCGTTTGGCTGCCGTCGATATTCACGCTGAAGACGTGCACGTCGGGCGCTACACCCCCGGCGCTGCCCAGCGCGTTGATGATCAGGCTGGCAGCCTGCATGTCGCCGGCTTCGTCGAGCACATATTGGCCCGCGGCCGAAGTCCCGCCGTGGCCGATGATGATCGGCTGATTGCTAACGGCGTTCAGCGTGAGGAGATTGGTGACGCCGAACACGCCGAGCGATGCGCCGGCGGCGATGTTGATGTCCGCCGACGTGACGGTGATCTTGGGCGCCGAGACCTTGCCTTCGAAGTCGGCGAGGCCGCCGGCGGACACATCGACCAAAGAGCCCGCGGTCACGGTGCTGAGAGTGAGCCCGGTGCCGGCGGCCGCTTGCAACGTTCCCGTCGTGACCGCGCCATTGATCTTGACCGAACCGCCGGTGGAGACCGGGGCGAGCGCAAGCAGCTTGTCGGGATCGAAATTGTCGGGTCCGCCCGCCGCTGTGAACATCGATGCATTGCCGATGTAGGCACGGCCGCCGGGCGCGGTACCGATGGATCCGAAGCTCGCGTCGGTTCCGACCAGCGCAAGGAAGAGGTTGCCCGCGCTGATGTTCCCTGTCGTCAGCCGTCCGAGCGTGGCGAAGCCGACCGCGCCTGCTGCATCGACATTGCCGACGTCGATGGACGTGGCCGAGCTTATCCCGACCGAGAAGCCGTCGTCGCTCGTCGGGACACTTGGGCCGGCGATGAGATTGCCGAGCGTGACTGCGCCCTGCGCGTCGCCGCCGATATGGTCGGCGACGTGGATGTCGCCGCCGCTGACCGCGCCGCCAGCATCGAAATGGAATTTTTGGGCACTCACACTCCCAAAGGCGATGTCGCCCCCGGATTCGAAATCGACCGCTCCGCTGGCGGTGAGGTCGCCAGCCGAGGAAATCTCGCCGCCGCTGCCCATCGCCGACAGGCTGACATCGCCGAGCTTCGTCACCGCTCCGGAATTGAGCTGCAGAGCTGCGGTGCCGCCAAAGCTCGACGCATCGTTTTTAAAATTGTTGTTCCATCCATTGGCGACGACGGCGACGCTTGCTGCGTCGAGGGTGCCGCTCACAGTGAGGGACGCAGATCCGCCTTGCGCCGTGCCGCCGCTGCCGTTGCCGTGAATGGCCGATGCCGAGGCCTGGACGTGCCCGGCAGCGATCAGCGAACCGTCGATCACAATCTCGGAACTGCCCGCCGTTCCAGACCCGGCGTCTTGGCCGCTGCCGCCCTGCGCGAACGCCGTCATGACGAAGCCTGTGCCCGTGTCGCTTGAGCCGCCAAAGGTCGCGCTGCCTTCGATCAAGGCTTCGTTGAAACCGGATTGCGCCGATCCGCCGTCGCCAAGCCCGGTTGAGCCGTTCCCGCCATCGCCGCCGATCGCGTTTGCGCTCGCGAGATAGTTCGACGCGGCCACCGATCCCCCCGTGTTGATGAAGAAGAAATTCTCCCCACCCTGAGCCAATCCGCCGGTGCCGCCGAGTCCCGACGAACCGGCGCCGCCCGATCCGCCGAAGCCGCGAGCGACAGTATTGATGGTGCTCGCAGTGAAGCTCGCGTTTCCGATCTCAATTTCAGTGAAGCCGCCGTCGCCCTCGCCGCCGACGCCGCCGGTCGCGGAATTCCCGCCTGCACCGCCGATTCCGGCTGCATTGAGGGTCAAGTCGTGGAGTCCGACATTCGTCAGCGTCGGCGAAGGGGGACTGCCGCACGCCGAAGCGCAGGACGAGCTCGTCGCGATGAAGCTCGCGTCGCCTCCGCGACCGCTGCCGCCGGTCCCGCCGGTGATTCCATCGCGCGCGCCGCCGGTCCCGCCAACCGCGCGCGCGGTGATTGTCGTTGTACCTCCCACATCCAGCGAGCCGCCGCCGAAGCCGATCTCGATCGACGCGTCGCCGCCTTGCGAATCGCCGCCGTTGGCAGCGCCGGCGGCATCACGCGTACTACCGTCCGCGTTGAAGTCGGGGTTGCCGACGGCTCCGACGAACAGATTGTTGGTCACGTTCACGCTGCCGCCGCTGTCGATGAACAGGCTTGCGCCTCCGCCCTCCGAGAAGCCGCCGTCACGGGTCAGGCCAGTGCCGCCGGTGCCGCTCGCACTGATCGTGATCTCGGGCGCATTCAGCGCGCCTTCGACGAAGAGCTCGGACTCGCCTCCGATCCCTTCGCCGCCGTTCGCTCCGTTGCCGCCGATGCCGCCGGCGAGGAGATCGACGTTGCCGGTCAGCGATCCGCCCGAGGCCACATCGATGAAAGCGAACCCCGAGCCTTCAGCGTTGCCGCCGTCGCCCATGGTCGAACCGGCGCCGCCCGCGCCTCCGACCGTCCCGGCGTCGGCATGGACGTTTGCTGTGACGGTCCCCTCGATGAATGTATCGGCAAAGCCGCCAAACGCATCGCCGCCCGTGCCGCCGGTGCCATTCGAGGCGCCGCCGCCATTGCCACCATGAGCGGTAACGTCGAGGTCAAACTCGCCCGCGGTCATGGCACTGGAACCGAGCTCGGCGAACGCCTCGCCGCCGTTCGCCTGTCCGCCTGCGCCGCCGTCCAGTCCATCGCCGCCATTGCCGCCGACGCCAGTGGCGATGAGGCCGACATTCGTGAGCTGCAAATTGAGGCTCGCTCCGGCCTGGAGCGTCGTGCTCGCGGAGAAACTCGCCGAGCCACCGACGCCCTGGCCGCCGTCGCCGCCGATTCCGTTGGGGTTCGCAAGGCCGGCGCCGCCGAAGCCGTCGGATTCGACATGAAGGCCGCCCGGGAGGTGAAGCGTCCCGCCCGCGCTGCCGATCGACGCATAGGACCACCCGCCGAATCCGGAGCCGCCCGGCGCGCCGGCTCCGCCTCGGCCGTCGGTTTGCAGCCCGAGCAGTCCGCCGACGCTGAAGCTTCCGCCGTTGAGCGCCACGAAGGCGTTCCCGCCGTCGCCTTCGCCGCCAGTCGCGACTGAATTGCCGCCTGCGGCGTTCGCCGAAACCTCCGCGTTGCCGCCGACATTGATCGAGCCGCCGTTGCTCTGGAGCCGGGCGGCGCCGCCTTGGGCCGATCCGCCGGCGACACCCGCAAGGACGCTGACACCGCCTTTGGCGTCGGCGTTCACGGAGAGATTGCCCGCTACGCTGATGCTTCCGCCCGCATTGGCGACCACCTGTGCGGTGCCAGCGGTCGCGTTCAGCGAACTCGTGCTGTTGCCATTGTCGAAGCTTCTGATGTCATTGGCGCTGATCGCCGCATTACCGCCGACGCTGATCGTGTCCCCGGAATTGGCGATAAGGGAGGCGCCGACGAGACCCTGAAGCGACAGGTCGTGAGCGAAATTCAGCGTCCCCCCGCCGCCGGTCGCGCTGATCGAGCCGGTCGCATAGCCCTGCACGTTCGACGTGAAATCGCCGCCCTGAATATCGATGCTCGCGGTCTTGCTCGGAAATGCGCCGCCGAGCTGGAGTCCGTCCACCGGTACGGCGCCGACTCCGCTGGTGACATTGTAGCCGGCCGAAAGGATGATCTGGCCGTTCTGGACCGTCGCTCCCGCAACGTCGCTGAAGCCGACGTTGCCGCTGAGCAGCATCGTGAGCGCCTGGTTCCTCGGAACCGCGACCATGTAGATGCTATGATTGTCCGCGCTGGTTGCGTTGCCTGTTCCCGTCGTCGAACCGGTGTGGATGATCCCATTGGCATCGTCGGTGCCGACGTCGACCGCGATGTCGAACAGGCCTTGGTTGAAGGTCATCGTCGCCTGTTCGGCCGCGACGTAAGCGGCCGACCCGTTCACATTGACAGTCCCCGCCTGCGTGATCTTCGGAGCGACGATCGCGACATAGCTGTTCTGCGCGTTGACCTGCGCGCCCTTGCTCACCGTTACGAACGAAGTCGACACGGCGGGGCCCAGGGTCGCGGTGAAGCCGGAGGGATTGGTGCTCCAGTTGCTCCCCGGGTCGGCGGTGGTGAGGAGCAGCCCGCCGACGTTGAACACTGCGCTCGCGCCGATCAGAATGCCGTTCGGGCTATAGAACCAGATGTTTCCGCCGGTCGCGTTGTTGGCGAGCAATGACTGGACCGTGCCGTCGAGCTCGATCGGGAATGCACCGCTCGGAATGATCCGGTTCAGGACGGTATAGTCGCCGGCATTCGTCGTCCCCTGAAAGGTGGCGATATTCCCGGCGGGCAGGAAATTGATGCTGCCGTTTCCGTTCGGTCGCCCGCTCGGAGTCCAGTTGATGGTCGCCGTCGGTGAGCCGATGGTGATCGTCTCCGACGTCGCCGACGTGTTCGCGCGGCTGACGGTCCCCACCGTGCTGTTGATCGTGCCTTGAAAGGCTTGCGCGTGAGCTTTGTGCGGACTCAATCCTGCGGCAGCGATCGCGACAATCGCGCAGGAGATGAGGAGCCTTTTGTTGCTCGAGCGGTACGCTGGCGTTGCGGTGCACATCATCAGTAGCTCCACGGAAACAGCCTGGTCGTGAGCGAGATCAGGAATCGCGGACCGGTCCGAGTGTGACCGACTCCAACACGGGTGAGCGGAACTGCGAATGCGGCATCGAGCGCGAATCGGTTGAAAGCGACTCGCGCTCCGGTGCCGACGGAATCGAGATGCTTCGATCCGGCGATATCGACGAGGTTGCCGCGGTCGCGGACGAACGCGTGATCCCAGAAGAGATACCCCACGAGAGCTGCCTTGTTCGCGTTCACCGGAACGATGCTTCCGATGCGAATTTCGGCCTGGGTGCCGAAGCCCATGTCGCCGATCAGCGCTCCGGGATCATAGCCGCGGCCGACGGTATAATTGCCGGCTGCGAACTGCTCGAAGCTGAGCAGCGGCTTCCATGCATATTGCGCGCGCGCTGAAAGCGCGAAGGTCAGCGCCGGGATCGGCCGGTACTCGCCGTTAGCGCTGTAGCGAAGGACCGTGGCGTTCGACCGGCCGTCGAGCCGGCTCGGCGGGACCTGCCCGGCACCGAGGCAGTCGGCGCTGTTGGAGCCGCAATTGGTCGCGCCGAGCACATGCAGGCCGTGCCGAAGCTCCAGAAATGTGCCCAGCCGCCACGGCGGCTCGGTGGCCGAAAAGCGGGCGTCGGTGAAGTCCGTCGCAACCGCATCGGTGCCGAGGCGCAGGAACGCGACGCGCAGCCGGTCACGGCTAAGTCCGATGCCGTTCAGCCGCACGTTCTGATTGACGAAGTCCATTCCCGCCGAGGTGCGGATCGTCTCCGCCTGCCGCCGGAGCAGCGGGTAACCAACCTCGAACGTATTGAGCAGCGTGTGCGCGAGCACTCGCGCGTTCGGCACCGTCGGCCTCGCCCAGGCGTAAGTGAAGGCGTCGGAGATCGTCATCCCCTGCGGGCCCAGCCGGAAGTCGTGGGCAAGCTGGACCGTCTGCTGCTCATGGAAATCGGCGGTGCTGAACAGCGACAGCGAGGTCCGATCGCCGAGACCTGTGAGGCCGAAGACCTGCGCCCGGAGAAGTCCGCCCAACGGGCCGAGCTCGTGCGAGCCCCCGTTCTGGGCGTTGAAGTCGACATAGCCCGGCGTCCGCTGGACGATGACGTCGCCGATCACGTCACCAGCAGCGCTTCCGGCGGGCCGCAGCGTCAGGCGCACGGTGTAGCCGGGAAGATCGCCGGCAAGCAGCAGATAGCGTTCCGCCTCATATCGGTTGAACACCGGCTGCTTCGTTAGCTGGTTGAGATAGCCGGCGATGATCCTCTCGGCGCCGCTGGCGTCGCCACGCACGCGGACCTGGGTCAGGTGCGCCATCAGCACTTGGAAGCGCACAGTGCCGCCGGTGATCGTCTGCTGCGGCACCTGGACCGCGGCGATATAGCCGGCGTTACGCAGGATCGTCCCTGCACGGTCGCGAATTTCGCAGACGACAGAAATCGGCACGTCGTGACCGACGAACGGCGCGTAGGCACTCGTGAGCTGTTGGAGAGCGAGACCCTTCAACCCGTCGAACTCGGCCTCGCGGAGCACGAAATGGATGGATCGATACTGCGGCTCGGCGAGGGCGCAGGGCGCCCGCTCGACCCCCCCTTCGACTTCGAGCTTCGGCGACGCCGGAGGGAGCGGCGGAGCTACCGGGCGAGTGACTTCCTCACGGGTCGGCGGAAGCGGGGGCGGCGTCGAAGGGGCCGACTGTGCGGCGGCGGGAATCGGAGCCGCGAGGACCAACGTCGAAGCGAGCAGATGTGCGATTGGCGCGCGCGCGCCGCGCCCAAACCTCGCCCATGAGCAACAACCGAGCTTCACCGGGGCGCCCCCTCCCCGTTAGAGAAATCCCGATTCGAAGAATCGAATTGTTGCTGAAATAGAGCAATTTACCTTCCGCGCAGCAACATATATTTAACCTCGTTTATTCGTCGCTGCTTTGTCACTGTCCCGAAGCGGGAATTTAACTGGACCTGTTCGGCGGTTCGGGCATTGTCGGGGCGTGGCGAAAGGGAACGAAACCCATAAGCTTGCATGGCCGTGGTGGGCGCCCTGGGCGCTCCTCGCGGTGATCGCCACTTCGCTTCTGACGATCGCCGCCACCTTAAACGACATTCTTTAGCGCGTGGCCGCAGTGCTTCCGCCGCAACCGCCGCAAGCGGCGATCGTGGTGACGGGAACCGCACTTCCGGAACCGAAGGCCGAGCGGGTCTATGACGTGCAGCGAATCTCCCGACGAGAGATCGAGCAATCGCCCAGTCACGAGCTCGACCAGCTTCTGAAGGATGTTCCGGGGCTGCAGCTGTTCCGCCGATCAGATGCGCGCAGCGGTCATCCAACCAGCCAAGGCGTGACCTTGCGGGCGCTCGGCGGCAATGCATCGAGCCGGGCGCTGCTGGTGCTCGACGGAGTGCCGCAGACTGATCCGTTCGGCGGCTGGGTCAACTGGCCTGCCTATGACCCGCAAGACGTCGCGGGGATCAGCGTCGTCCGCGGCGGCGGGAGCGTCGCCAACGGACCCGGAGCGCTCGCTGGGACGATCGAGATGACGAGCCGCGCGGATGCCGGCGTGTCCGCGGAGCTCGACGCCGGCAGTCGGGGTTCGCTGGAGGCGCGCGGGCGCGTCGGCGTGGATGCCGGCGGCGGAGTGCTCAGCATTTCCGCCCGTGGCGAGCGCAGCGACGGCTTTGTGCCGGTGACGGCGAGCACGCGCGGGCCGGCCGATGAACCGGCGCCTTATCGTGAATGGAGCGGCCGCGCGCGCTGGGTCGCTCCGATCGCAGGAGACGCCGAGCTCCAGGCGAGCGTCGACGGCTTCCACGACTGGCGAACACGCGGTACCGAATTCAGTGCGAACCGCACGAACGGCGCGGACGCATCGCTGCGGCTGGTCGGGCGTGGTGAGTGGCAGTGGAGCGCGCTCGGCTACTGGCAGTGGCGCAACCTCGCGAGCAGCTTTGCTAGCGTGAACGCGGGTCGCACCCAAGCTTCGCGCGTGCTGCTTCAGGATTCGGTGCCGTCGAACGGCCTCGGCGGCGGCGTGGAAGTGCGGCCGCCGATGTCCGGCGCAATCGAGTTGCGGCTCGGTGCGGATGCGCGGCGCACGTCGGGCGCTACCCACGAGCTGTTTTCATTCGTGGCCGGAGAGCCGACGCGAAGCCGCGTGGCTGGCGGAGAGACGATGACGAGCGGCGCCTGCGCCGAGCTGACCGCGCCGCTCGGCTATGTGATGCTGACGAGCGGCGCGCGCATCGACCATTGGAGCATGACCGGCGGGCATTTGCTCGAACGTGCGCTCGCGAACGGGCAGGTCCTTCGTGACGAGGATGACGCGCCGCGGAACGGTTGGCTGCCGACCGCGCGCGGAGGCCTGCTCGCGCCGGTCGGCGGCGGATTCACCCTGCGCTCGGCGGCTTATCTTGGCTGGCGAATGCCGACGCTGAACGAGCTGTTCCGCCCGTTTCGCGCCGGCGCGGACGCGACCGCCGCCAATCCACTGCTCGATCCGGAGCGGCTGGT
>JABFXK010000108.1 GCA_013361785.1 Sphingomonas sp. | reverse complement strand
GCGCTGACCCGGAGCGGCAC
This sequence comes from Sphingomonas sp., assembly GCA_013361785.1. GTDB lineage: Bacteria > Pseudomonadota > Alphaproteobacteria > Sphingomonadales > Sphingomonadaceae > Sphingomicrobium. The sequence goes on along the minus strand of JABFXK010000108.1, from coordinate 3,985 downwards.
GGCTGCCGCAGCGAAACGGTCGTCGCGGTCAACTTCTCCAAGAAGCTGATCCTGATCGGCGGCACCGCTTACGCGGGCGAGATGAAGAAGTCGGTCTTCGGCCTGCTGAATTTCATCCTTCCGCCACAGGGAATCATGCCGATGCATTGCTCGGCGAACATCGGACCTGACGGCGACACGGCGATCTTCTTCGGCTTGAGCGGCACCGGCAAGACGACCCTGTCGGCGGACCCCGACCGCACGCTGATTGGCGATGACGAGCATGGCTGGTCGGACACGGCCGTCTTCAATTTCGAGGGCGGCTGCTACGCCAAGATGATCCGACTCTCGGCAGAGTCCGAGCCGGAGATCTACGCCACGACCAAGCGCTTCGGAACGGTGCTCGAGAATGTCGTCATCGACCCGGTGACGCGCGAGCTCGACCTCGACGACCCCACGCTGGCCGAGAACAGCCGAGGCGCTTACCCGATCGACTTCATCCCGAATTCGTCGGAAGATAACATGGGGCCGACACCGAAGAACGTGGTGATGCTGACCGCCGATGCGTTCGGCGTGCTTCCACCGATCGCGAAGCTCACGCCGGACCAGGCGATGTATCACTTCCTTTCGGGCTACACCGCCAAGGTCGCCGGAACCGAGATCGGGGTGACCGAGCCGCAGGCGACCTTCTCCACCTGTTTCGGTGCGCCGTTCATGCCGCGCCACCCGTCGATCTACGGGAACCTGCTCAAGAAGCGCATTGCCGAGGGCAGCGTCGACTGCTGGCTGGTCAACACCGGCTGGACCGGCGGCAAGTTCGGAGTCGGCAAGCGCATGCCGATCAAGGCCACGCGCGCGCTGCTCAACGCGGCGCTCGACGGAAGCCTGAAGAACGCCGAGTTCCGCAAGGATCCGAACTTCGGCTTCGAGGTGCCCGTCGATCTGCCCGGCTGCACCGAGCTGCTGGATCCGCGCAGCACCTGGGCCGATCCCGCGGAATATGACGCGATGGCGGCGAAGCTCGTCGACCTGTTCGCGCAGAACTTCGCACAGTTCGCGGACCAGGTGGACGAGGGCGTGCGTGAGGCAGGGCCCAAGGCACAACAGGCGCAAGCCCAGCCGCAAGCCGCCCAGACGACCTCCGTTTAGGCCCGATCGCCGGTCGGGCCCTCATCCAGGACCCAACCGATGACCGAATATCGACCCCGCTTCTTCACGTCCGACGCCGAGGTCGAGCACATCGGCGAAGGGCTCGTCGCGCGCACGCTGCCGCGCGCCGAATGGACCCACGAAGCGCATCTCGCCGCCACCACCTACCTGCTGCTCAGGCGACCCGACATTGACGTCGACGAGGAGCTTCCTGGTCTGATCCGCGGCTATAACGAGAGCGTCGGGGGCGTGAACTCCGACACGGAAGGCTATCACGAGACGATCACGCGCGTGTTCCTTGCCGGCGTCCGGCTGTTCCTGGAGGAAGCCGACCCGCAGGACCCGCTCCACGAACTCGTCAATGAGCTGCTTCTGTCACCGATGGGCCAGCGTGACTGGCCGGCGCGATTCTATTCGCCCGAGCGGCTCTTCTCCGTCGAAGCCCGTCGCCGCTTTGTCGAGCCCGACCTGAGTGCACTTCCCTGATGCAGCCGTTGGGGGCAGGAAAGGCGGGAATGAGTTCCCGCTTCGCCCTCATCGCTTCAGCCTTGTTGCTGATCGCTGCCGCGCCGTATGAGCCGCCGCACGCCGGGACACGTGTCGGCTATCGCAGCGCATCACTGATCGACGGCACCGGTCGCGGTCTGCAGGCCAACATGGCGGTGGTCACCGACGGGGCGCGGATCAACGCCGTCGTGCCGGACTCGGCCCTCACTCCAGCGCAGCTTCACGGCGCGGCGCAGGTCAATCTCGCGGGCGAATATCTGCTTCCCGGCTACATCGATTCTCACCAGCATCTCGCGACCCCGCCCGACCGCCCGGAGGCCGAGGCGCGGCTGAGGCGCGACGTGTACAGCGGCATCACCGCGACGCGCGACATGGCCGACGATATCCGGCAGATCGCCGACATCACGCGCGCGGCGCTCGTCGGCGAAATCCCCTCTCCGGATATCAGTTATGTCGCGTTGATGGCTGGACCGAGCTTCTTCGACGATCCGCGCACGCACGCCATCTCCCAAGGAGCGGTCGGCGGGCACGTGCCATGGGCGCAGGCGATCGATGAATCCACCGACATGCCGCTCGCTATTGCGCGCGGGAAGGGCACCTATGCCACGGCGATCAAAATCTACGCCAACCTGCCGGGCAATCTCGTCGCGCGGATCACGAAGGAGGCGCACCGGCAGGGGCTGCGCGCCTGGGCGCATGGGATGGTGTTTCCGGCGACACCGCAGCAGGTCGTTGACGCCGGCGTCGATACGGTCTCGCACACTTGCTATCTCGCCTACCAGGCCATGGCGAAGCGGCCGGATTCGTACCAGCACCGCTTCCCGATCGATGCCGCGCCGTTCATCCGCGACAACCCTGTGATGGCGAAGCTTTATGCGGACATGGTCCGCAGGGGAACGATCCTCGATGCGACGCTGCACGTCTATCGTGAGGTCGAGCATGCGGCCCGCGAGCAACATAAGCCGCCGCTCTGCACCGTCGCCCTAGCCGGCAAGCTGACGAACCAGGCCTACCAGGCTGGCGTTCAGATTTCGACCGGCACCGATGGGGACACTCCACTGGGCGATCCCTGGCCCTCGCTCTTCGACGAGTTCCAGCTGCTCCACGATGCTGCGGGCCTACCGCCGATGGCGGTCATCGAGGCGGCGTCGCTCACCGGCGCGAAAGCGATGGGCGCGGAGAAGGACATGGGAAGCGTCGTGCCCGGCAAGCTCGCCAACATGGTCGTGCTCTCGGCGAACCCGCTGCAGGATGTCCGCAACTTGCGTTCGGTGGTGATGACCGTGAAGCGGGGACGAATCTATCGGCGCTCCGATTATCGGCGTTAGGGGAGGGGAAAGAGAATGAAGCTGCTCGTTGCTCTAGGCGCGGTCCTGCTCGGGACCACGGCCTTGTGCCCTCCGATGCTTGCCGCGCCTGTCGTAAAGGCCTCGGCACATTCGACCGCCGACGCTCGCCTGAAGGCGCTGTACGACGCTTACGCCGACTGGGACGCGAAGGAATCGGGACAGGTCTGGACGTCCGCTGGCGAGCTCGAGGGAACCGGTCACCTGCCGAGCGTCGACGCCGCTTCGCAACTCCGCCGCGAAGCGCATCTGAAGGACGTGCTCGCGCAGCTCAACGCGATTGCTCCGGCGCAGCTCTCGCCCGACGAGCAGGTCAACGCGGCGGTATTTCGGACGACCCTCGAGAACCAGATCGCCGACTATCACTTCCGCACCTGGGAGATGCCGTTCAACAGCGACAGCTCGTTCTGGACCTATCTCGACGCATCGCAGCCGTTCGACGATGTCGCCGGATATCAGCGCTACATCGGCCGCATGCGCGATATCCCGCGCTTCTTCGACGAGCAGATTGCGAACATGAAGGCGGGCCTGGCGCGAGGCTTCAGCGTGCCGCGCGCGACGCTGAACGGGCGCGACAAATCCGTCGCCACCTTTATCGTCGACGATCCGACGAAGAGCAGCTTCTACAAGCCGTTCGAACGCTTTCCCTCGAACATCCCCGCTGCTCAGCAGGAGCAGCTTCGCGCCGAAGCCCGTGCTGCGATCCAGCAGTCGGTGATGCCTGCATACCGGAAGCTGCTCGCGTTCATCCGCGACGATTACATCCCGCACACGCGTACAACCATCGCGGCGCACGACTTGCCCGACGGCGACGCTTTCTACCGCTCGCAGGTGCGCGAATATACGACCACCGACATGACTCCCCAGCAGATCCACCAGCTTGGGCTGCAGGAAGTCGCGCGGATCGATGCCGAGATGCAGCAGACGATGCGCGCCAGCGGATTCAACGGCACGATGCCCGAATTCCTGCACTTTCTGAAAACCGACCCGCAGTTCAGTGCCAG
>JABFXK010000123.1 GCA_013361785.1 Sphingomonas sp. | reverse complement strand
GGCAGGCCGTAAACGCGCGCGCCGTTGACCGAGGCGAAGGCCTCGAAATTGTCGAGCTTGCCGTCGGCGTCGAACACAGTGGCGTAGCTTTCGAGCGCGAACGGCGCGTTAAAGATCCCGGCGCATCCGCAGCCGGATTCCTTGGCATGCCGCGCATGCGGCGCGCTGTCGGTCCCGAGAAAGAATTTCGGCGAACCGGAGGTCGCCGCCTGGCGCACAGCCAGCCGGTGCTTCTCGCGCTTGGCCACCGGTAAGCAATAAGCGTGGGGCCTGAGGCCGCCGGCGAAAATCGCGTTGCGGTTGATGATCAAATGCTGCGGCGTGACCGTCGCGGCGATCGTCGGAACGGCGCTCTCGACGAACTGCACCGCTTCCGCCGTCGTGATATGCTCGAGCACGATCTTCAGCTCGGGGAAGTCGCGGCTCACCGGCCCCAGCACGCGCTCGATGAACACGGCCTCGCGGTCGAACACGTCGACATGAGGGTCGGTGACTTCGCCATGGACGCAAAGCACCATCCCGATCCGCTGCATTCGTTCGAGCAAGGGATAGATGTTGTCGATATTCGTGACGCCCGACGCCGAATTCGTCGTTGCTCCCGCAGGGTAGAGTTTCGCGGCAATCCACACGCCTTCGTCGAACCCACGTGCGATCTCGTCTGGGTGGGTGTCGTCGGTGAGGTAGCAGGTCATCAGCGGCGTGAAGCCCGGGCCTGCCGCCTTGACGATCCGGTCGCGGTAAGCGGCGGCGGCCTCGGCCGTGGTCACCGGCGGCGCTAGGTTCGGCATCACGATCGCACGCGCGAACTGCCGTGCCGTATAGGGCGCCACCGCCCGAAGCATGTCGCCGTCGCGCAAATGCACGTGCCAGTCGTCGGGCCGGCGGATGGTCAGCGTTTGCGAAGCCACGGCCCGCTCCCTAACTGAGAGCCATGTCCCAGAACAGCCCGGCCACCACTCTTGCGGACCGAGCGCTGGTGCGCGTCTCCGGCGAGGATGTGCGCGGGTTCATGCAGGGATTGGTCACCAGCGACGTCACGGGGCCGCTGCCGGTCTGGACCGGGCTTCTCACTGCCCAGGGCAAATGTCTGTTCGACTTTCTAGTCTGGCAGGACGGCGACGATCTCCTCCTCGACTGCGAAGCCGAAGCGGCCGACGATCTGGTCAAGCGCCTGTCGATCTACCGCCTACGTCGGCGGATCGCGATCGATCGCGATAATTCACTTGGAGTGCACTGGTCGAAAAATGGCAATGACGGCGTGCGCGATCCGCGACTGCCGCAGCTCGGCAACCGCTGGCTTGCTCCGGCGGATGAGCCCGTCACCGGATGGCTCCAGCATCGATTGAGCCTTGGCGTGTGCGAAGGATGCGCGGAGCTCGCCGACTTGCTCTGGCTCGAATGCAATGCCGCCGAGCTGAACGGAGTCAGCTTCACCAAGGGCTGTTTCGTCGGGCAGGAGAATACGGCGCGGATGAACTGGCGGCAGAAGATCAACCGCCGGCTCTTCGTCACTATCGGCGGCGGTGGCGAACGCTCGCGCGTAGAATATCCTGAGCTCGACCGCTCGGTGGTTCACGCGCGGATCGACGCCATTCCTGACAACGCGATCATTCCCGACTGGCTCTCGCCAGCGCTCGCTCAGTCGAGCACCGCATAAGCGCGCACCGGGAAGCTTCCCATGCCGCGGACCTTTGGCGGCGCCGCTGTGAACCGGAAGCCGGTGTCGGGAAGCTGCCCGAGGCGAGTCATGTGCTCGCAGATCGGAATCTCCGCGCCTAGCAGCTTCGTATGTACAGGTCGCGCCCGCTGCCGCGTGTCGTCGATATTGTTGCTGTCGATCCCTACCAAGGCGGCGCCATGCTCCACCAGCCACTCCGCCGCCGCCGCAGTGAGGAAGGAATGGTCCTTGGCGTAGCGCTCGGTGCGCCAGTGGCGGTCCCAGCCGGTGTGAACGAGCACGGCTTTGCCCCTCAGTTGGAGACCGTCGAACGCACCCACGTCGACCGCGATCTCCGTCTCCCACGGCTGGCGAATCACCACGCCGGGAAGATCGGCCAGCGACCGCAGGGGAAGGTCGGCGAGATCCTTCCCGTCGGCATAACGGTGGAACGGTGAATCGACATAAGTGCCGGTATTCGCGACCATGTCGATCCGGCCCATCTGGAACGTCGACCCGTCGTCATAATTGGCGGCCGACCCTTCTCGGGTCCAGAAGTCGCAGATGTGCGGCCCCGGCAGCCCCGGATAGGTCGTCATGCCATGCTCGATCACATGGCTGAGGTCGACGATCCGCGTTTCCTGATGATCCGCCATGAAGCGATCGCTCCGATGAGTAGCCACAGCACGTTGAGCGCGGCGGAGGGGATCGCCCCGTGCCACCAGCCGTTGATCACGAATCCCGCCGCGCCGACCACGTTCATCATCTGGTACGTCAGCGACTGGCCGGTCATTCTCCCCGCCGAGAGCAGCAAATAGGCGAGAAGGATGAGCACCGCCCCGCCCCAGCCTGCAATCTCGACCAGCCAGCGGGTGAGGTCCCAGGCCGGCAGCGCCATCACGCCGCCGCGAGCCGCCGGAGCACGTAGTGGAGGATTCCGCCCGATTTGAAATATTCGAGTTCGTTAAACGTATCGATCCGGCACCGAGCGGTGAAGGTGACCTCCTCGCCATTGTCGCGCAGAACCTGTACTTCCACGTCCTGCCGCGGCTTCAGCTCGGCGATTCCGGTGATCGTATATTTCTCCTCCCCCGTAAGTCCGAAGGTCGCGGCATTTTCGCCGTCGCGGAACTGCAGCGGAAGCACGCCCATGCCGACGAGGTTCGACCGGTGGATTCGTTCGAAGCTCTCCGCGATCACGGCACGGACGCCGAGCAGCACGGTGCCCTTCGCCGCCCAGTCGCGCGAGCTCCCGGTACCATATTCCTTGCCGGCGATGACCACGAGCGGGCGGTCGTCATGCTTGTACAGCATCGCCGCGTCATAGATCGGCATCACTTCGCCTGTCGGGGCGTAGCGGGTGAACCCGCCCTCGACATTGTCGAGCATCCGATTGCGGATCCGGATATTGGCGAACGTGCCGCGCATCATCACTTCGTGATTGCCGCGGCGTGAGCCGTAGCTGTTGAACTGCCCGCGCGAGACGTTGCGGTTGAGCAGATAATGGCCCGCGGGACTGTCGGGCTTGATCGCGCCCGCCGGTGAGATGTGGTCGGTCGTGATCGAATCGCCGAAGATCGCCAACGGTCGCGCCCGCTCGATGTCCGCCGGCGCAGCCGCCTGCATCGTCATTCCGGTGAAGTAGGGCGGGTTCTGGATGTAGGTGGATTCGGGCGGCCAGCTGTAGGTATCCCCGCCGGTGATCTCGATCGCCCGCCAGCGTTCGTCGCCCTGGTACACGTCGGCATAGCGGCGGCGGAACATCTCCGAATGGACGTGCGCGTCGATGAGCGCGCGGATCTCCGCGTTCGAAGGCCAGATATCCTTGAGATAAACCGGCTCGCCGTTCGACGCGGTGCCGAGCGGCTCGTCGATCATGTCCGAACAGACGGTGCCTTTGAGAGCGTACGCGACGACCAGCGGCGGCGACGCCAGATAGTTGGCGCGGCAGTCCGGCGACACCCGCCCCTCGAAATTGCGGTTGCCCGAAAGCACGCTGACGGCGACCAGGTCATTGTCATTGATCGCTTTGGAGATCGGCTCCGGCAGCGGCCCCGAATTGCCGATGCAGGTCGTGCAGCCATAGCCGACGAGGTCGAAGCCGAGCGCGTCGAGGTCGCCGCTGAGGCCGCTCTCGTCGAGATAATCAGTCACCACCTGGCTACCCGGGGCGAGGCTGGTCTTGACCCAGGGTTTCGGCTTGAGCCCGCGCTCGCGCGCCTTTCGCGCAACCAGGCCGGCGGCGATCAGCACCGACGGGTTCGAGGTGTTGGTGCAGCTGGTGATCGCCGCGATCGCGACGTCGCCATTGCCGAAGTCGAAGGCTTCGCCCTGAACCTCGACCCGGGGATCGCCTGCCTTGT
>JABFXK010000125.1 GCA_013361785.1 Sphingomonas sp. | reverse complement strand
GGTCGGCTCCATCTCCGGCGTCGGCGGGCGGGCCGGAACACTCGAGTGGCCGGCGCTCCGCGCCGTGCTGCTGTCCTGGGTTGCAACGCTCCCCTTCGCCGCGGGTGCAGCCTGGGGCGCGGCAATGTTCCTCAGCGTCATGGGCGCCCTATGAGCGAATGGGTCATCGGGGTCCTCGGAGGATCGGGTCTCTACGACGTGGATGCGCTTGAAGAGCCCGAGTGGGTTTCGGTCGAGACGCCCTGGGGTTCGCCTTCGGACGAATTGCTGACAGGCCGAATTCATGATGTGCGGTTTGTCTTCCTGCCCCGGCACGGCCGCGGGCACCGGTTGCCGCCGGCGGACGTCAACGCGCGCGCGAATGTGGATGCGCTGAAGCGGCTCGGGTGCACGGACCTGCTGGCAGTCTCCGCCGTCGGGTCGCTGCGCGAGGAGCTGGAGCCCGGCCGGTTCGTCATTGTCGACCAGTTCATCGATCAGACCCGCTCGCGCGGCACAAGCTTCTTCGGACCGGGCCTCGTCGCGCACGTCTCAATGGCCGATCCGGTCTGCCCGCGCCTGTCCGCGCTTGCGGCGGCGGCGGCGCGAACCGCGGGCGCGGAGGTAACGGAGGGTTCGACATATCTCGCGATCGATGGGCCGCAGCTTTCCACGCGGGCCGAAAGCAAGCTTTATCACGCGTCAGTGTGCGACGTGATCGGCATGACGGCCATGCCCGAGGCGAAGCTCGCGCGTGAGGCGGAGCTACCGTACGCGCTTGTCGGCATGGTCACCGATTATGACTGCTGGCACGAGGAGGAGGAGCCGGTCCAGGTCTCGACCGTGATCGCCCAGCTGCGGGCGAACGCCGCCACCGCCACGCGAATGATCGAAGGGCTGGCGGAAATCCTGCCGCCCGAGCGCACGCCCTGCCCCCTGGACACTGTGCTCGACAGCGCGATCGTGACCGCTCCTGACGCCCATGATCCGACCATGATCGCAAAGCTCGACGCGGTCGCCGGGCGCTGGCTTCAGGCTCAGTCGTAAAGCTTGGCCAGGCGCTGCGGCGCTACGCCGACCCTGTAAAGCAGGAGATAGAGGAGGTTGCGCGCGGAGCGGCGGAGCCAGCCGTCGCGATGCCAACGTTCGGCCGATGTCACCGCATCGACCGGCAGTGACCTCAGCCGTCTCCGGCCAATCCGTCGCACCAGGTCCACATCTTCCATCAGCGGCAAGGGTCGGAACCCGCCGACCTCCTCGTAAAGGTTGCGCGAGATGAGCAGAGCTTGGTCACCATAAGGGAGCTTCATGAGGAACGCCCTCGCGACCACAGCCCATTCCAGGATCCGCGCTCGCCTGTCGTCTGAGTCGAGCCGGAATCGAAAATAAGCGGCGCTGCCTGGTCTGCTCGCCATGTGGAGATCGACCGCTTCGCGCCAGCCGGGCGCGAGCAATGTGTCGGCATGGAGGAACAGCAGCCAATCGCCCTCGGCGGCAAGCGCGCCCGCGTGAAGCTGGGTTCCGCGTCCGCGGCTCCCATGCACAAGTCTTGCGCCGGATCGTTCGGCGATTGCCACGCTGTCATCCGACGAGCCTGCGTCCACCAAGACGACTTCATCGGCCTGATCCACCGCGGCAAGACAGGCGGTGAGCGTGCCGCGAGCATTGAGGCTCGGGATCACGACCGAGAGCATGTCAGCCCGAACAGTTGGCGCCGCCGAGCACGCAGAAGCGGGCGCAATGCGGGTGATTGAGGGGAACGGCGCCCTTTGCCTCGGCGAGCGTCGCCCCGAGAGCGAATTGTGGATCGTAAGGCAGCAATGTGCAGGCAACGACGTGCGGCTGGTCATTGCCCTTCGCCTTCACCACCATCCGCGACGAGGCACACATCGGTGAAGCCGGCGACACGCCGAGAAGATCCCAGCACCTTTCGCTGATCTCCGGCACGTCGGCCATTTCGTCCATCTCCGGAAACAGCACCAGCCCACCAGAAATCCCGACTCCGAGCTCGGCGAACAGCCGTGCATATCCTTCGCGAGCTGCAGCGGGATCCTCGTCCGGGAGCTGGCGTCCGGCGACCGCGACCCGGAAGCCATTGGCGCAGAGCCAGCGCAGGCCGTCGATCGCCTTCGCCCACGACCCGGCGCCGCGCTCCTGCTCATGGACATTTTTCGTGTAATGGTCGAGGCTGACCCGGATGGTGAGACGTCTAATGGCGAGCGGCCGCAGGACGTCCTCGAAGCGCCGCATCGGCCGCATCGCGTTGCTCAGTACGAGCACCTCGAATCCGTGGTCGAGCGCGGCGGTGATCATCGGCACGATGTCACGGTTCATGAAGGGCTCGCCCCCAGTGAACCCGATCTCGCCTACGCCCAGTTCCAGGGCCTGCTCGAGATAAGCCTCGACTTCCTCAAGGGTCAGATAGACGAGCGCATCATTGGTCGGCGAGCTCTCGATATAGCAGCTCTTGCAGGTCAGATTGCAGAAGGTGCCGGTGTTGAACCACAGCGTCTTGAGCTGCTGGAGCGATACGGCCGCCCTCGGCTCCCCTTTGGCAGTGAAGAGCGGATCCTTGAATTTCGCCGGATCGAGGCGGGGCGCTCCAGGCGACTGAAACGGGGAACGCTCCGGCACTGCAGCAGTGGCGATGGTTTCTCTCCTATCTCGCTTCAACGCCCGTCATTCGGCCGGGAGCCGCCGCCGGTTACAGGGTAACCGAACGCCAGTCCGGCCCGAATGGGCAGGAGGAGGAGCCGATGCGCCGCACTTATCTCAGAATCCTGATTCTCGCGGCGATCGTTGCCGGCATCATTCTCTTTTTCGCGCTTGGACTTCAGCACGAGCTGACGCTCGCCAATCTCAAGGTGCGGCGGAACGAGCTGCTGGCGCTTTATGACCAGCGTCCGCTGCTCGTGATCGCCTGGTTCGTGATTGGCTATGTCGCGATGACTGCCCTCTCGCTTCCTGGCGCGGCAGTGATGACCATGGCGTCGGGCGCGGTGTTCGGCTTGTGGGTCGGAGTCGTTGTCGATTCCTTCGCCTCCTCGATCGGGGCGAGCATCGCATTTCTCGCTTCACGCTACGTTCTGCGCAACTGGGTACGCGACAAGCTTCGCGAGCGCGTGGCCGCGATCGATCGCGGGATCGAACACGACGGGAAATTCTACCTTCTGAGCCTGAGGCTGATCCCGGCGTTTCCTTATTTCCTCGTCAACATTGCCATGGGACTGACCGCGATGCGGCTCTTGCCCTTCTATCTCGTCAGCCAGATCGGCATGCTGCCGGGGACGATCCTCTATGTGAACGCCGGTCGCGAGCTTGGAAGGATCAACCGCGTCGGCGATGTCTTTTCGCTGCCGGTCCTCGGCTCACTGATCCTTCTCGCGATCTTCCCCCTTGTCGCCAAAGCGGCAGCATCGCGGGCGCGCCGCCACCGCGTCTACAAGCGGTTCCGCAAGCCGAGGTCGTTCGACCGCAACCTGATTGTCATCGGCGCCGGTGCCGCCGGGCTCGTCAGCGCCTATCTAGCGACGAGCCTCAGAGCCCGGGTGACACTGATCGAAGCGGGCAAGATGGGCGGGGACTGCCTCAATACCGGCTGCGTCCCATCCAAGGCCCTTATCCGAAGCGCCCGCGCCGCGGATGAGATGACCCGCGCCGAGGAGTTCGGGCTGAAGGGCGCAGATGTCGCCGTGGATTTCAGGCGAGTGATGGAGCGCGTGCATTCGGTCATCCGCGAGATCGCGCCCGCCGACAGCGCTGAGCGGTATGAGAGCCTCGGGGTCGACGTCCGTCATGGGTTCGCCAGATTGGTCGATCCCTGGACCGTCGAGACCGACCGGGGCGATCGCCTGACCGCCCGCTCGATCATCCTGGCGACCGGGGGCGAGCCGGTGGTGCCGAAAATCCCCGGCCTGGAGCAGTCCGGCTACCTCACCAGCGATACGATGTGGGACACGCTCGCGGAGCGCGACTCGGCACCTAAGCGGCTCGTCATCATCGGCGGCGGGCCGATAGGCGTCGAGCTGGCGCAAGCCTTCGCC
>JABFXK010000258.1 GCA_013361785.1 Sphingomonas sp. | reverse complement strand
GTCGGTCTTCGGATGATATTCCCGAAGTATGTTTATGCAGACATGGTCCGCGCCCAGTACCGGATGCTCATCGAAGGCCTCGGCATTCGTCATATGCGGCTGATCATGGGCACCTCGATGGGCTGCATGATGAGCTTCATGTGGGGCGAGATGTACCCAGACTTCGAAAGCGCGCTGATGCCGCTCGCCTGCGAGCCGATCGAGATCGCCGGGCTCAACCGCATGTGGCGTCAGATGGTGATCGACGGGATCGAGAAGGACCCTGCCTGGAACGGCGGCAACTATAGGCGGGAGCCGGAACAGGGGCTTCGGAGCGCGGCGTCGATCCTGGTGATCGCCGGCGGCGCGCCGCTCTACCTGCAGAAGACCTATCCGACGCGGCAGGCGGCGAGCACGTTCGCGCAGGCGGCGGTCGCTCGCGAGATGTCGGACATGGACGCGAACGACACCATCTACCAGTTCGACAGCTCAAGGAACTACAATCCGTGGCCGGACCTCGCAAAGATCAAGGCGCCGCTGACGTGGATCAATTCGGCGGACGACTTCATCAATCCGCGCAACCTGCCGGTGCCGCAGCAGGCGCTGAGGCGGATGGGCAAGACGGCGCGGTTCCGGCTGATTCCCGAGAGCAGCGACACGCACGGGCACGGCACCCACACCTGGGCGAAATTCTGGAAGCAGGACCTCAGTGCGCTTCTGGCGCGCTCGCGCTAGAAGTCACGTCGTAAGCCGACACGTGGTTCATCGTGATGAGCCAGTGGCCGTGGAATTTCTTGAAGAGACGGGTGTTGACGCCTTCGGTGACGCGCGTCCCGCGAACTAGCCGGTACTGGCCGATCAGCATCGCCGCGTTGGGCGCGAGCACGTCGACCTTCATGTTGTAGAAGTGAAGCTGTCCGCGCCGTTCGGGCGAGCCGCCGTAATCGCGGATGTAATGGTCGAGCGTGCCCTGCCATCCCTGCTGGAACTTGCCGCCGGAGACGAAGACCACGTCGGGGTTCTTGAAGCCCGCCATGTAGCCGCGGAAATCGCCGCGGTTCCACGCCGCCTCCATCTTGTGGATCACGCCAAGGATCGCCGTACGATCGGCCTGCGGATTCGCTGCTGCGATCGCGAGGAAGGCGATGAAGCTCACAGCTGGAACTGCCCGACGATGACGGTCTGGCAGTGGCCGCCGAGGATCACGCGATCACCGTTCAGGCGGCAGTGCAGAATGCCGGTGCGCTCGCTCGCCTGAAGTGCCGTGAACTCGGTGCGGCCGAGGCGGTTCGCCCAGAACGGCACCAGCGCAGCATGGGCCGAGCCGGTGACGGGGTCCTCGTCGATCCCGTGGTAGCTCGCGAACACGCGGCTCGCGATGTCCTGCTCGCGGCCGGGCGAGGTCACCATCACCAGCCGGTCAAACTGCTTCAAGCGCGCGAAATCGGGACGGACCGCGCGGACCGCCTCCTCGTCGGGCAGAAGCACGATGGCGCTGTTGTTGCCGCCTTCGCCAATGAACAGCTCGCCCGACGTGCCGAGCGCGTCCTGGAGCCCGGGCAAGTCGCCTTTCGCGACCTCGTATGCGGGAAGGTCGAGCTCGAGCAGGTCGCCGTTTCGACCGACGGCCAAAATGCCCGATCGGGTGGAGAAGCGCACGCGATCGCCGTGGATCAGCACATGGCCGCTCGCGATCGTCGCATGGCCGCACAGGTCGACTTCCGTGGTCGGCGTGAACCAGCGCAGGTCGTAGTCGGCCTCGCCGCTCTCGCTCGGCACGGTGAAGGCGGTTTCGCTGAGATTATTCTCGGCGGCGATGCGCTGCATCAGATCATCGTCGAGCCAGCGCTCGAGCGGCATCACCGCGGCGGGATTGCCGGTCAGCGGCCGGTCGGCGAAGGCGTCGACCTGGAAGAAGGGGATGCTCGTCAAGTCGCGCGCTCCGTGATCTCCTGGGGCAACATGGTCTCGCGGTCGATCTGGCCTTCCGGATCGACGTGGATCAGGATTTCCGTGCCGGGGAAGCGCTGCTGAAGCTCCTCCTCGATTGTGTCGAGGCGGTCGTGCGCATCCTTCACCGTCCAGTCGCCCGGTACCCAGACGTGGAACTGGGCGAAATAATGGGTGCCGCTGCTCCGAGTCCTCAAATCGTGCAGTCCCGCAAGCAGCGGATATTCCTTGGTCGCGGCAAGGAAGCGCTCGCGAAGCTCGTCGGGCCATTCGCGGTCCATCAGCTGCGCGAAGGCGTTGGTCGATGCGGTCCACGCGCCCCACAGCAGCCACAGCGCGATCAGAACGCCGAATACCGCGTCCGCTCCCGTGAGATGCGCATATTGGTCGAGCCCGAGTGCGACCACGACCGAACCGTTGAGCAGCAGGTCGGACGAATAATGCAGCCGGTCGGTGCCGATCGCGAGCGATCCGGTGCGGCGCACGACGTGGCGCTGATAGGTGATCAGCGCGACGGTCAACGCCATCGCGACGATCGAGACGCCGATGCCGAGCTCCGCGTCGGCGGTTTCCGCGTGGGTCAGCAAACGCTGAACTGCGCGGAAGCCGATGAAGATCGCGGACAGGCTGATGAGGATCACCTGCACCAAAGCGGCGAGCGCTTCCGCCTTGCCATGGCCGAAGCGATGCTCGTGGTCCGCGGGCGCCGCCGCGATGCGCACTCCAAGGAGGATGATCAGGCTGGCGACGAGGTCGAGGCCACTGTCGGCGAGCGAACCCAGCATCGCCATCGACGAGGTCTGCACGGCCGCATAGGTCTTCAGGACGATCAGGATGACGGACATGGCGATGCTTGCGAGAGCGGCGCGCGTCGCGAGCCTGCCACGCTCCTCGTGAGAAATGGCGGTTTCGCTCACGGGTAGAGCAATCCTTCGGACCAGCCCGCGCCGTTGCGCCTGAACAGGCGGCGCTCGTGCAGGCGGTGGGGCCGGTCGGTCCAGAATTCGATTGTCTGGGGCGAGACCCTGAAGCCGCCCCAGTGGGGAGGACGAGGCACCTGCTTCCCCTCGAACTTTTCGCGCGACAGCTCGTAGCGGTTCTCAAACTCCTCCCTGGAAGAGAGTGCCCAAGATTGGTTCGAGGCCCAGGCGCCGAGCTGCGAATCGCGGCTTCGGCTCGCGAAATAGGCGTCGGCCTCCTCGCACGAGACGAGGCTCACCGGTCCCTCGATCCGCACTTGCCGTCGAAGCGACTTCCAGTGGAACAGCAGCGCCGCGTGTGGATTATGCGCCAGCTCCTCGCCCTTTCGGCTGCGCTGGTTGGTGTAGAAGACGAAGCCGTCCGAGCCGTGCGACTTGAGCAGCACAATCCGGACCGACGGGCGTCCCTCGTCATCCGCCGTCGCAAGGGCCATCGCGTTGGCGTCGCTCGGCTCGCTCGCCTGCGCTTCAGCGAACCATTCGTCGAACAATTGGAACGGATCGCTTGCCATGGCGCTTGCGCCTTAGGCTTGGCCCTGCCGCGACGGCAACCCATCTGGTCAGCACGAAACTGTTACGGCATGGGAGGACAATGGCACTCGACCTCTACCAACGTCTGGGGCTCAAGCGCGGCGCTAGCGAGGCGGAGATCAAGAAAGCCTATCGGAGCCTCGCCAAGCAGCTTCACCCGGACCGCAACAAGGACAATCCGAAAGCCGCCGAACGGTTCGCTCAGGTGACCGCCGCCTACGACTTGCTTTCTGACAAGGACAAGCGCGCGCGGTACGACCGCGGCGAGATCGACGAGGAGGGGAATCCGAAGATGCCGTTCGGCGGCGGCTTCGGCGGTTACTCTCCCGGAGGCGGCCCGCGGCCCGGCGCGGGAGGGGGCCCGGAGGGATTCGAGAATTTCAACTTCGGCGGCGCCGACGCTGCTGACCTCAGCGATCTGTTCGAAGGGCTGTTCGGCGGTGCAGCCGGCGGACGCGCGCGAGCCGGGCCGTTCAGCGGTTTCCGCCAGCGCGCTGCGCCGCCGCAGAAGGGGGCGGACGTGGCTTATCGGCTCAAGATCCCGTTCGACGACGCGGTCGCGCTGAAGCCGCAGCGGATCACGCTCGCGGACGGCAAGACGATCGACCTCAAGCTTCCGCAGGGACTGGAGGACGGGACCAAGATCCGTCTCTCCGGCAAAGGCCAGGAAGGCCCCGCCGGACGCGGAGACGCGATCGTGACGATCGAGATCGCGCCGCATCGCTTCTTCACCCGCGACGGGACCAACATCCGGCTGAATCTTCCGGTCACGCTCAAGGAAGCGGTGCTCGGCGCAAAGGTGAAAGTGCCGACGCCTGAAGGTCCGGTCATGCTGACAATCCCCAAGGGCACCAGCTCGGGCAAGGTGCTTCGGCTCAAGGGCCGCGGCTTCACCGCCAAGGACGGCAAGCGCGGAGACCAGCTGGTGGCGGTGGAGATCGAGGTGCCGGCGCATGATTCAGCGCTCCAGCAGTTCGCGGAAGGCTGGAATCCGCCGGGCAATCCCAGAGCAAGCTTCGGTGTCTAGGCATTAGCGGCCGATGAGAGATCATTCTCCGCTCTCGCCCGAAGAACGGCGCAAGCGTCTGGCGACGATGCGCGCGGCCTTCGGGACGGAGGTCGAGGAGAAGCTGAAGCCGCGGCTGACGCCGTGGGAAGTGGTCAAGCGGGTCGCGATCGGCGTCTACAACGACGGCTTTATCCATGCCGGCAACCTCGCTTATCTGTCGATCGTCGCCCTCTTTCCCTTCTTCATCGTCGCTGCGGCGGTCGCGCATCTGCTGGGCCAGGGCCAGGACGCAATGCTGACCGTCACCAACGTGCTCCGGCGGCTCCCGCCCGACGTCGCGAACACGCTTCGCGAACCGATCCAGGAAGTGTTGACGGTGAGGACCGGCACTCTCCTATGGCTGGGCGGGATCGTCGGCCTTTGGACCGCGACCAGCTTCGTCGAAACGATCCGCGACATCCTTCGACGTGCGTATGGCGTCAAATATTGTGCGCCCTTCTGGGAGTACCGGCTCGGTTCGATCCTACTGATCATCGGCGCCGTCCTGCTGCTGATGATTGCGTTCGCGGTGAGCGCGCTTCTGACGATCGCCCACCATTTCATCGAGGAGTGGTTCCCGCTTGCGCAGGACATCGGCCACGAGCTGGGGCTCTATCGCTTCGTCCCGGCGATCACCTTGTTCGTCACCTTCTACGGCCTGTTCTTCGCGCTGACGCCGGCGCGCTACCGCCGACGCGACAGCAGGAAATGGCCGGGGGCACTGTTCGTCACAGCCTGGTGGCTCGGGACAGTCGCGTTGATCGCGCCGGTGCTGAGCCTGTTTGGCGGCTATACGCGCACCTACGGCAGCCTCGCCGGAGTGATGATCGCGCTCATTTTCTTCTTCATGGTCGGCCTCGGCGTCGTCATAGGAGCAGAGTTGA
Organism: Sphingomonas sp.; assembly: GCA_013361785.1. Taxonomy (GTDB): domain Bacteria; phylum Pseudomonadota; class Alphaproteobacteria; order Sphingomonadales; family Sphingomonadaceae; genus Sphingomicrobium. The sequence continues at coordinate 9,248 of JABFXK010000258.1, read as the reverse complement.
ACGCGGCGCTGGCGGAAAGCGGCGCGGCCGCGCTAAAGGGCGAGGTTTATACCGGGCCGTACAGCGACGAACTTGAAGTGGAGGAGCCGCAGCCCGGAGAAGATATCGAACCGGTGTTGCAGAGAGAGGGGCCGCAACTTTGACTGGACTGATGCAGGGCAAGCGCGGGTTGATCATGGGGCTTGCCAACGACCGCTCGCTCGCGTGGGGCATTGCCCGGGCGCTTGGCACGCAAGGCGCCGAGCTCGCGTTCTCCTACCAGGGCGAAGCGCTGGAGAAGCGGGTCAGGCCCCTCGCCGCCGAGCTTGGATCGGACATGCTGGTCGATTGCGACGTCAGCAGCATGGAGGCGCTCGACGCCGCGTTCGACCAGCTGCGGGGGAAATGGGGCAGCATCGATTTTGTCGTCCACGCGATCGGCTATTCGGACAAGAACGAGCTCAGGGGGAAGTTCGTCGACACGTCGATGGACAATTTCCTGATGACGATGAACATCTCGGTCTACAGCTTCGTCGCGGTCGCGCAGCGCGCTCGGGCGCTCATGACGAATGGCGGGTCGCTGCTGACGCTGACCTATTACGGGGCCGAGAAGGTGATCCCGCACTATAATGTAATGGGCCTTGCGAAATCGGCACTGGAGACCAGCGTCAAATATCTGGCGGTCGACCTCGGCGCAGAGGGGATTCGAGTGAACGCGATCTCGGCCGGGCCGATCAAGACGCTGGCGGCCAGCGGAATCGGCGACTTCCGCTACATCATGAAGTGGAACGAATATAATTCGCCGCTCAAGCGCAATGTGACGATCGAAGACGTCGGTGGCGCCGGCCTCTATCTGCTGAGCGACCTCGCATCGGGCGTCACCGGCGAGATCCACCACGTCGACGCCGGCTACAATGTCGTCGGTATGAAAGCCGAGGACGCGCCGGACATCAGCACCGTCTGATGATCGCGCGCCGAGTCCGAGTGACCGGGCGCGTGCAGGGCGTCTTCTTCCGCGCTTGGACCAGAGAAGAGGCGCGCTCGCTCGGCCTGAGCGGGTGGGTGCGTAATTGCGCGGACGGTTCTGTCGAGGCCCACCTCGAGGGTCCTGCGGGGGACATAGACGAACTGATCGACGCGATCCGCGAAGGTCCGCCAGATGCGCAGGTCAATCGCGTCGACGTCGAAGAGTCCGATCCGGAAGGTCTCAGTGGCTTCGAGGTGCGGCACTAGCTCGCGAACGGGTCCCGGACCAGGATCGTGTCCTCGCGTTCGGGCGAGGTCGACACCAGCGCGACCGGGCAGCGGATCAACTCTTCTATGCGACGGACATATTTGATCGACCGCGCTGGAAGGTCGGCCCATCTTCGCGCGCCCTGCGTCGTCTCGCACCAGCCTGGTATCTCCGCATACACAGGCTCGACCCGCCCCTGGTCGGCGGCGTGGGACGGCAGATAGTCGAGCTTCTTCCCGTCGAGCTTGTAGCCGGTGCAGATGTTGATCGTCTCGAACGTGTCGAGCACGTCGAGCTTGGTGAGTGCGATCCCCGTCACTCCGCCGACCGCCACAGCCTGCCGCACCAGCACGGCGTCGAACCAGCCGCAGCGGCGCTTTCGTCCGGTGACCGTGCCGAACTCACGGCCGCGCTCGCCGAGCTTCTGGCCGATTTCGTTATCCTGTTCGCTAGGGAAAGGCCCCGAGCCCACTCGCGTCGTATACGCCTTTGTGATTCCGAGGACGAAGCCGGCGGCCGACGGACCGGTTCCGCTGCCAGCCGCGACAGTGCCGGCGACGGTGTTGGAGGAGGTGACAAACGGATAGGTCCCGTGGTCGACGTCGAGCAGCACGCCTTGAGCACCTTCGAAGAGGATCCGCTTGCCGCTGCGCCGTGCCTTGTCGAGCTCGCGCCACGCCGGGCGCGCGAAGGGCAGGACGAAGCCGGCGATCTCGGCGAGGTCGCTCTTGAGGCGTTCGCGGTCGACCGGCGGCTCTCCAAACCCCGCTCGAAGCGCGTCATGGTGCGCGCACAGCCGGTCTAGCATCGGGTCGAGGTCGTCGAGCTGGGCGAGGTCGCAGACGCGGATCGCCCTGCGGCCGACCTTGTCCTCGTACGCGGGGCCGATTCCGCGGCGCGTGGTGCCGATCTTGCCCGCGCCGGAAGCGTCCTCGCGAAGCCCGTCGAGGTCGCGGTGGATCGGCAGGATCAGCGGGCAATTGTCGGCGACCATCAGAAGCTCGGGCGTGACCTCGACGCCCTGATCGCGGATACGCTCGACCTCGGCCTTGAGCGCCCAGGGATCGAGCACCACGCCATTGCCGATCACCGAAGGCGTACCGGTCACGATCCCGCTCGGAAGGAGCGACAATTTGTAGGTCTGGTTACCGACGACGAGCGTATGACCGGCATTGTGGCCGCCCTGGAAGCGAACGACCATGTCGGCCCGGCTCGCCAGCCAATCGACGATCTTGCCCTTGCCTTCGTCGCCCCACTGGGCGCCGATGACGGTGACGTTTGGCACGCTGTTTTCCCCGTTTGAGCTGCGCTTGCGCTCCTAGGAGGCGAGCAGCGGCGCGTCTAGGTTCGACACTGGCTTGTTGAGCGGGCGGAACAGAGCCGCTTCGACAGCGTATTGCCGTTTCGGGACGCGCCGGAGCGCGGACTGGAGAAGCAGTAACAGGGGATTTGAGATGAAGAGCACCACACTTCTCGCCATCGGCGCCGGCATCCTCGCGCTGGGCGCGTGCAACAAGAGCCCGACCGAACAAGCCGCGGAAAACGTTGAGTCCAACTACAGCAACGCCGCCGAAAATCTGGAGGCGAACACTTCGAACGCAGCAAGCGCCATTGAGGCGAATGGCGAAAACGCCGCTTCGGACGTCAAGGCGGCCGGCGAGAACCAGGCTGCCGAGATCAAGAACGAAGGCAAGGAAAAGGCCAACGCCATCCGTAATCAGGGTAACGCAACGAGCAACAGCCACTGATCGGCTCATTCAGTCGGTCGCACTCTCGCGGCTGGATACAGGGGCGCCCCACATCGGGCGCCCCTTTTTCGTCCGAAGCTCGGCGGCACGACTTCGCGAACCCCAGGAACGCCGTGAAGCTCCCTTGCGACGTCGGGCGTAATTGGATCGTCAACCGAAACTAGGGCAACGGCTTCGCCGGCCTGCTCGCGCCGGCCGAGGTTGAAGGTCGCGATGTTGAGGCCGTTCTCGCCGAGTTTGGTACCCAGCGCGCCGATGAAGCCGGGCGCGTCGGTGTTGACGATGTAGATCATCTGTCCGCTGAGGTCGGCTTCGACGGGAATCCCGAAGATCTTCACCAGCCGCGGGGCCCGATTGCCGAAGAGCGTGCCCTCGACGCGCTTTTCACCCTGCTCGGTGCCGACGCTGAGAGCGACCAGCGTGTGGTAATCGCCTTCGCCTTCATTGCGGATTTCGCGCACGGCAATGCCGCGCTCCTTCGCCAGGTAGGGCGCGTTGACCATGTTGACCGTGTCCGACCAGGTCCGCATCACGCCGGCGAGCACGGCACCGGTGATCGGCTTGATGTTGAGCTCGGCGGCGGCGCCTTCGACCTCGACGTCGATCGAGCGGATCTCGGTACCGGCGATCTGGCCGACGAGCCGGCCGAGCTTCTCGGCAAGCGCCATGTACGGCCTGAGGCGCGGCGCTTCCTCTGCCGATAGCGACGGCACATTCACCGCGTTGGTGATTCCGCCCAGGAGCAGGAAGTCGGCCATCTGCTCGGCAACCTGGATCGCGACATTGACCTGCGCCTCGGTGGTGGAAGCGCCCAAGTGCGGCGTGCAGACCAGGCCGCGAGTCCCGAACAGCGCATTCTCCTTCGCCGGTTCTTCTCTGAAGACGTCGAGCGCCGCGCCGGCGATGTGGCTGCTCTCGAGCCCCTGCTTGAGCGCGGCTTCGTCGATCAGCCCGCCGCGCGCGCAATTGACGATGCGCACGCCGGGCTTGGTCTTCGCCAGCGCCTCGCGATTGAGGATTCCACGGGTCTGGTCGGTGAGCGGCGTGTGCAGGGTGATGAAATCGGCGCGGGCGAGAAGCTCGTCCAGCTCGACCTTTTCGACGCCGAGCTCGACCGCTCGCTCGGGCGAAAGGAAGGGGTCGTAGGCGACAACCTTCATTTTCAGGCCGTGCGCACGGTCAGCGACGATCGAACCGATATTGCCGCAGCCGATCAGCCCCAGCGTCTTGCCGGCAAGCTCGACGCCCATGAAGCGGTTCTTCTCCCACTTGCCCGACTGTGTGGATTGGTCGGCCTGCGGAATTTCGCGCGCGAGCGCGAACAGCATCGCAATCGCATGCTCCGCCGTCGTGATCGAATTGCCGAACGGCGTGTTCATCACCACGATGCCCCGCGCGCTGGCGGCGGGGACGTCGATCGTATCGACTCCGATCCCGGCCCGGCCGATGACCTTCAGACGCGGAAGCCCCGCATCCATCGCCGCGGCGTTGATCCTGGTCGAGCTGCGGACGGCGACTCCGTCATAGCCGCCGATGATCGCGTTGAGCTCGTCGGCTGAAAGGCCGGGCTTTTCGTCCACCACGATCCCGCGGTCCCGGAAGATGGCGGCGGCTTTCGGGTCCATCTTGTCGGCGATGAGGACGCGCACCTGCTCGCTCACGCCGTCGCCTCCCAAGCCCAATCGAGCCACGGGCCGAGCGCTTCGATGTCGCTGGTCTCGACTGTCGCGCCGCACCAGATGCGCAGGCCCGGCGGCGCGTCGCGGTAGGCGGTGAGGTCGTAGGCGGCGCGTTCCTGCTCGAGCAATTTACCGAGCGACTTCTGGCGGGCGCGGTTCGCCTCCTCATCGGAGCGGTCGGCGAACTGCAGGCAGACCGACGTGTTCGAGCGGATCGCCGGATCGGCGGCGAGATGGTCGATCCAATCCGCCGATTGCATCCAGCGATCGAGCGCCGCGGCGTTGGAGTCCGCTCTCGCGATTAGCGCTTCGAGGCCGCCGACGCTCTCCGCCCAGTCGAGGCAGAACAGCCAGTCTTCGACCGCGAGCAACGATGGCGTGTTGATCGTCTCCCCCTTGAAAATGCCTTCGATCAGCTTTCCGCTTTTCGTCAGGCGGAAGATCTTGGGCAGCGGCCTCGGCGCCGGATTTCGCTCCAGCCGCTCGACGGCGCGGGGTGAGAGGACGATCATCCCGTGCGCCGCTTCGCCGCCGAGCGCCTTCTGCCAACTGAACGTGCCGACGTCGATCTTTGGCCAGTCTATGTCCTGCGCGAAAGCGGCAGAGGTCGCATCGCAGATACTGAGGCCGCTGCGGTCGACCGCGATCCAGTCGGCATTGGGCACGCGCACGCCGCTCGTCGTCCCGTTCCAGGTGAAGACGATGTCGCTCGCCGGATCGATGCCGCCCAGCTCCGCGATCCGGCCGTACTCGGCAGTGCGGATCTCGGCGTCGAGCTTGAGCTGCTTGGCGACGTCGGTGACCCAGCCGGCGCCGAAGCTCTCCCAGGCGAGCATCGTCAAGGGCCGCGTACCGAGCAGCGACCAGATGGCCATCTCCATCGCGCCGGTGTCCGACGCCGGAACGATCCCGAGCTTGTAGTCCGCCGGCAGCCGCAACAGCGCATGGGTGCGCTCGATCGCTTCCGCGAGCTTCGCCTTGCCGACCGCGCCTCGGTGCGAGCGGCCGAGCGCCGACGTGTCGAGCTTGTCCGCGCTCCAGCCTGGCGGCTTGGCGCATGGGCCCGAGGAGAAGTTCGGACGATCGGGTTTGGCGGCGGGTTTGGGTGCGCGCAGCGCCTGCGCGGCAACGGCTTCGGTCACAAGTCACTCTCCTTCCAGAGAGCTCGCGCCGCGTTGGGACGGCGTGGCCCGACGCCGGGTGTAATTCATGGCCCGACGATGGCAACGGCCGAGTGAAAGATTCCCGTTGCGACTCAGCAACGATGTTTGCTGCGCTGCACAAGAGGTTGAATTTGCTCGAATCCGACCGTTCAGCGGCTGAATTGAACGATTCACCGCAGTTACTCTGCGGCTCATCCCGCTCGGCGGGAACTGTGGTTGAATTTGTTAACCATCCCGAAGCAGTGTCGTCATCGCCGATGCGCGAAGGGCAGCGCGCGTCCGGCAGGGGCTGGGGAGCTCCTTAAGTTGATGGAAATGGCGATGTGCGCCTCGGCGCGCATGCCGCAGCTTTTTGGAGCGGGGACGCAATGACGCAAGTATTGGCCGGCACTACGGCACTGTTCCGCGATCGCGATCTCTTCATCCACGACGGAAAGAAGCTTCGCCGCTTCCGTATTTCCGCTCCCGTCCAGGCTGTCCTTTTCGTCATTCTGCTCGGCCTCGTCGCCTGGGCAAGCTTCGCGACGGCCCGTCTGATCACTCGTCCGCGCATGACGGTTGCTGCCGCGACCGAAGCCCGCACTCGCCTGCTCGAGCAGCGCCAGGCGCTGATCGAAGCCGCGCTCACGGGCGGAAAGATTGATCCGGCGATGGTCCAGGCGGCAGCAACGACTGGCCGGCTCGCGAATGACGGCCCGCTTGCCCACGTCGAAGCGCAGCAGCTGGAGCAGGCCGCGCTCGTCGCCCGCGCGCTCGACGTCCGCTATCAGGTCACCGCTGCCGAACTCCAGAAGCTCGGAATCAAGCCGGCGCAGCCTGGCCAGGCTGCCGGCGTCGGCGGTCCTTTCGAAAGCATCGGAAACCCCACTTTCAAGGCGCTGTTCAACAGCTGGAAGAAGATGGACGAGCTGCAGAACGACGTCATCGCCATCCCGTCGGACAAGCCGGTGAAGGCTGAAGTGACCTTCACCAGCGGCTTTGGCGTTCGCGACGATCCATTCCACCGTGGCGCCGCGATGCACCCCGGTATCGACCTCGCCGGCGCCTATGGCACGCCGGTCTATGCGACCGCCGACGGCACGGTCCTCCGCGCCGGCTGGAACGCGGGCGGCTACGGCAACATGGTCGAGCTCGACCATGGCCGCGGAATCACCACCCGCTACGGCCACATGTCGGCGGTGCTCGTCCATGACGGCGACCATGTAACCCGCGGCGAGGAAATCGGCCGTATGGGCTCGACGGGCCGCTCGACCGGCAACCACCTCCACTACGAGGTGCGGATCGACGGACGCCCGGTGAACCCGATCCCCTTCATGAAGTCGACCGATTACGTGATCGCGATGCAGAAGCGCTCCGGCGCCCCGTCGATGGACGCGGTCGGAATCGGCGGACCGGGGGGCCAGCACTAATCGCCCTTCGGTTGCCGCGACGAGCGGCGCTTCCTATCTCGATTTCGTGAGCGACATCAGCCTGACCGAAAGCGCCGCCAGGCGCGTAGCCTGGATTGCCGAGCGGCAATCCAGGCCTGCGGTGCTGCGCCTCGCGGTCGACGGCGGCGGATGCGCCGGCTTCACCTACAAGTTCGAGCTGACCGAGGGCCCAGAAAGCGACGACACCATCGCCGAGACGAACGGCGTGACGCTGGTCGTCGATCCCATCAGCCTCGACCTCGTGCGCGGTTCGGCGGTCGATTTCGTCGAGGATCTCGGCGGCGCATCGTTCAAGGTGCTCAACCCCAACGCGCAATCCGGCTGCGGCTGCGGCAGCAGCTTTTCCGTCTAGCCTCCACCCGCTAGGGCGAGCTCGATGAAGCTCGCGACCTACAATCTGAACGGCATCCGCGCGCGCTTGCCGCGCCTGCTCGAGTGGCTCGACCGCGAGAAGCCCGACGTCGCCTGCCTCCAGGAGCTGAAGTGCGCCGACGAATCGCTGCCGATCGCCGACATCGAGGCGGCGGGATACGGCGCGGTGTGGCACGGGCAGAAGGGCTTCAACGGAGTCGCGATCCTCGCGAAGGGCGATGCGCCCGAGCTCCGGCGCGTCGGCCTGCCAGGCGATCCGGACGACACGCATAGCCGCTATATCGAGGCCGAAGTCGGCGGCCTGGTCGTCGGCTCACTCTACCTTCCCAACGGCAACCCGGTCGGCACCGAGAAGTTCGATTACAAGATCCGCTGGATGGAGCGCCTCTGCGCGCACGCGGCCGAGCTGCTCGAGCTTGAGCGGCCGGTAGTGCTGTGCGGCGACTGGAACGTCGTCCCCGAGGATCGCGACGTTTTTTCCGCGCGCGCGACGGCTCGCGATGCCGTGATGCAGCCCGAAACGCGCGAGGTCTGGCGCCGCATCGTCAACCAGGGCTGGACCGACGCCCTGCGCGCGCTGCACCCGACCGAAGAGAAGCTCTACACCTTCTGGGACTACACCGCCGGCTGCTGGCAGCGGGACTTAGGATTTCGGCTGGATCATCTGCTTTGCTCGCCCGAGGCGGCCGACCGGCTGCAGGGTGCGGACGTCGACAAGTGGGCGCGCGGTGAAGAAAAAGCTTCAGACCACGCGCCGACGTGGATCGAGCTCGCCTAAAGAGCTTTCTCGTAGATCCTGTAGCGGTGGTTGACCTTGGCGCCGGGAAGCTCCGCGATCGACAGCATCCCGACATTGTCCTCGAGGATCCAGCCGAACTCGCCGTACTGAACGCCGAACTTCCCGACCGCCTCGCGGCGCGTGTACTCGATCATCATGAAGGCGAGCATCGTCGCGGTCCGCGAATGGTGGAGCTTCTTCGCGACGCCCATCAGCGGGACTCGGACGCGGCGCGTCCGCGGGTTCCTCAAGCGCCACAGCAGCTTGATGAAGTTGAACGGGAACAGCTCGCCGTTCAAATCCTTGGTCAGTTCGTTGATGTCGGGGATGGTCAGCATGAAGGCGACGGGCTCGCCGTCGATTTCGGCGATGCGGACGAGCTCGTTGTAGATGATCGGCTTCAGCTTCTTGCCGGCATAGGCGATCTCCGCCTCGGTCAGCGGAACGTAGCCCCAATTGTTCGACCAGGCCTCGTTCAAGATGTTGAGGATGGTCCGCGCCTCGTCGGCGAACTTCGATTTGTCGGCCATCCGGATGCGGATGTGCGGGTTCTTTTCGCCCATCGCGATCAGGCGATCGATCCTGGGATCGCTCCAATTAGCGATGTCGACCTCGTACGTCAGAAGGTCCTTCGCCTTCGAATAGCCCGCGGCCTCGATCCAGCCGCGGTATTCGGGGCGATGGTGGCCCATCATCGCCGTCGGGTCCTCGCCGAAGCCTTCGATCTCGAGCCCCGGCTCATCCCAGATGGACAGGCTGATCGGCCCCAGCGACGTCTTCATGCCCTGCGCCCGAAGCCAGTCATCGGAGGTCTCGATCAGTGCCGCGGCCGCCTCGCCGTCCAAGGCTTCGAACATCCCCCAAT
>JABFXK010000065.1 GCA_013361785.1 Sphingomonas sp. | reverse complement strand
TCATAGTCGCGGTAACCGGAATCGCGCCTCGCGACGGACGCGATCAGCCCGATCTTCTCATAGTGGCGGATCATGCGCTCGCTGATCCCCGACGCTGCGGAAGCCTCGCCGATCTTCACAGCTTCACCTGTTTGAGGCGGAGCGAATTGCCGATCACCGTGACAGAACTCAGCGACAGCGCAGCGCCGGCGACGATCGGGCTTAGAAGAATCCTGAACCAAGGATACAGTATGCCCGCGGCAATCGGCACCGCTGCGGCGTTGAAGACAAAGGCAAAGAACAGATTTTGCCGGATGTTGCGCATCACGGCGCGGCTCAAGTGCCGCGCCCGGACGATGCCCCGAAGGTCTCCCTTCACCAGCGTGATCGCGGCGCTCTCCATCGCAACGTCCGTGCCTGTGCCCATCGCGATCCCGACGTCCGCTGCGGCAAGGGCAGGGGCATCGTTAATTCCGTCCCCGGCCATGGCGACGCGCCGGCCTTCCTTGCGAAGCGCTTCGACCTTCGCCTGCTTCTGGTGGGGCAGGACATCGGCGATCACTTCGTCGATCCCGAGGCGACGGCCCACCGCCTCGGCGGTACGGCGGTTGTCGCCGGTCAGCATCACGACACGGATTCCCTCGCCGTGAAGTTCGGCGATCGCGGCCGCCGCCGTTTCCTTGATCGGATCGGCGACGACGATCAGTCCGGCGATCCTGGAATCCACGGCGATGAAGACGATTCCCTGGCCTTCGGCGCGATGCGCGTCAGCCTCGGCCTGAAGCGGAGAGGGATCAATCCCGAGATCCGTCATTAGTGCGACATTGCCGAGCGCGACCGTTCGATCCTCGACGGTTCCAGTCACACCTTTTCCGGTCACGGATTTGAACTCGCGAACAGCAACGAGCGAGATGCCTCGTTCTTCGGCACCCGCGATGATTGCCGCCGCCAGCGGATGCTCGCTGCCGCGCTCGAGTGCGGATGCCAGACGTATAACGTCCGTCTCCGAGAAGCCGTTCGTCGGCGTGATGGCGATCAGTCTGGGCTTGCCGAGCGTCAATGTGCCGGTTTTGTCGACGACCAGCGTGTCGACTTTCTCCATCCTCTCGAGCGCCTCGGCATTTCTCACGAGCACGCCGGCAGTGGCGCCGCGGCCGGTCCCGACCATGATCGCCATCGGTGTCGCCATTCCGAGCGCGCATGGGCAGGCGATGATCAGGACCGCGTTGGCATTGATGATCGCGTAGCCGAGCGGCTGCGGCGGCCCGAACAGATTCCAGGCGACGAATGCGATCAACGAAACGGCTATGACGCTCGGCACGAACCAGCCGGAGACCTTATCAGCAAGCGATTGGATGGGCGCTCGGGAGCGCTGCGCGGCCGCGACCATCCGCACGATTTGGGCGAGCATCGTATCGCGGCCGACCCGCTCGGCCCGCATCAGCAATGTGCCGGTGCCATTGACCGTGGCGCCGGTAAGCTTGTTGCCCGCGACCTTTTCGACCGGGACCGGCTCTCCGGTCAGCATCGACTCATCGACTGCGCTACGGCCCTCCAGCACAATGCCGTCGACCGGCACTTTCTCGCCGGGCCGGACGCGCAGCTGGTCACCAACTTGGACATCGGCAAGCGGCACGTCTTGTTCCTTGCCGTCCCTGACCAGTCGCGCAGTCTTGGGGGCCAGGCCGAGAAGCGCGCGGATCGCCCTCCCGGTCGCCGCCCGCGCGCGCAGCTCCAGCACCTGGCCGAGCAGGATCAGGGTGGTGATGACGGCCGCCGCTTCGAAATACACCGGCACGAGACCGCCCATGGTGCGCAAGGAAGCGGGGAACAGCCAGGGTGCGATCGTCGCGATGAGACTGTAGCCGTACGCCGAGCCAATCCCGAGTCCGACGAGCGTGAACATATTGAGGTTGCGGCTCTTGAGCGATGCCCAGAACCGCTCAAAAAACGGGCGCCCGCCCCAGACCACGACGGGAGTCGCTAGCGCGAGCTGCAGCCAGACGGACGCGGGCGTGGGTAGCAGGTGAAGGCCGAACATCTCTCCCGCCATTGCGAGCGCCACGAGCGGAATGCTGAGCGCCGCCGACACCCAGAAGCGACGGCTCATGTCGATCAGCTCTGGATTGGTCTCCTCTTCGAGGCTCGGCTCCAGCGGCTCGAGGGCCATACCGCAAATTGGGCAGCTTCCTGGCCGATCGCGGCGGATCTCCGGGTGCATCGGACAGGTCCAAACCGCCCCCTCGGCCGCTTCGGGCAATGCACCCATCGCCGGCGAGGAGACTGCCGGATCTTCCGTCGGCGTGTTGAGGTAGCGATCAGGGTCGGCCTTGAACTTCTCGAGGCAGCCGGCTCGGCAAAAATAATAGACTGTGCCGCCGAGATCGTAACGATACGGCGTTTTCGAGGGTTCGACCTTCATCCCGCAGACCGGGTCGGTCTCGATCCCGCGGTGATCGCGGTTATCGGCTTGAGTATTCCGCGAAAGCTCGTGCTGGCACTCGGCCATGGCCATTCCTCATAATGCGAATCAGACAGCACAAGCTTTTGCACCCTGACACCATGTCATGGTCAAGTGGGTCAAGGGGTGGCTGAGGCGGTGCACGACAATCATCTTTCGTCCAACCGTCTCATGCCTGGCCGAGTGGTCGCGCCGGGTGTGGAGCCCTCAGGCGGGCTGCTGGACCGCCGGATTTCGGGGCTGCTCCTGATCGCCCAACCCCAACGCCTTGAGAGCTTCCGGCAATGTCAGCGCCACGGTTGCGAAATGCGTCAGCGCATCGACCACACAATATGGACACCAAGCCTTGTCGACCTTCGGCATCTGGTAAAAGAGATATTTAGCGGCCACCAGCGCCTGCGGCAGCGCGGTCGCTAGCGCAGCGATCGGCAGCCACGGCCTCTTTTCGTAGCGGTCAGCCGGGCCCGCCGCGGCGATCGCGATGTTGGTGGCGTGGGTCACCAGCACGATGGGGGAATCCGGCATTCCGTAGCTGAAGGCTTCCTTGCTGGTGTTCACCTTGAGCGTGTCGAAATGCGGTGTCTTGGTGTGGGGCTCCGGCAGCTTTTTCACGATCCCTGTTTGAAGCAGGCTGACGACTGCCATCGTCGCCATTCCGAGCAGGGACACGCCGACAATCGCCCGGCGGTAGCGCATTTCCGGCCGCTCGTCGTTGCGGATGCTGCGCGCTAACTCGCGCGGACTCATCTCGCCGCTGGTCGCCTTGATCATCAGTCCTGCCATCGTCCTTCTCCTCGCTGCGTGCCCGCAATCGGCCACGAGGATCCGGGCCGCGCGGCAACGACTCTCGCGCTACGGAACCGTGGGTCGATGCAGCCGGTTCCACCCTTTGAGCCGGGAGGTGCGCATTTTGGACGGGCGGCACGCCGGCTGATCAAGGAGACATGACCATGAGCCTGACGATGGGCGCCGCGCCGTTCGGACCGAATGAGGCCGGCTGTTTCAACTTCGAGAGACAGGGCCCGCAACAGACTCTCTATTTGGAGGACTTTCCGAAGCGCATCCGCGCGGAGCTTGGCGGCGAGACAGTCGCCGACAGCCGGCGCGTGAAGACTTTGTTCGAGACCGGGCGGATGATGGTCTTCTATTTCCCCCGCGAGGACGTCGATTTTGACAAGCTCGCGCCGACGGAGCGGAAGACGCAGTGCCCGCTGAAAGGCGAAGCGTCCTATTGGAGCGTGTGCGCCGGCGGCCGCGAGGCAAGAGACGCGGCTTGGTCGTATGAGACGCCGATCGCGTCAGCCGACTTTCTCAGGGGACTGATCGCCTTCGACTACGACGCGATGGGCGCTTGGTATCAAGAGCTGGACAAGGTCTTCGCGCACCCGCGCGATCCATACCACCGCTATGACATTCATGAGACGGACCAGAGGGTGACGGTTTCGCTCGACGATACGTGCATTGCCGTCACGGGCGCCGCATTAGTCCTCTTCGAAACCGGCCTCCCGCCGCGCTTCTATCTGCCGCCCGGGGCCGTCCGGACCGAATTCCTGACGCGCAGCGAAACCGCAAGCCAATGCCCGTACAAGGGCGAGGCCC
>JABFXK010000052.1 GCA_013361785.1 Sphingomonas sp. | reverse complement strand
AGGACAAAGGTCAGCGAGCAGAAAATGCTGAACAGCAGTGTCGCGAACAGGATAGCGAACAGGCCGCCCCAAGGTCCACGCGACAGGAAGAATTCCGCGAGCTCGCGGCCCGTCGCATAACCGCCTCCGATCACCACCGCCTTGACGCCGAGGCCCGGCAGCAACCAGCGCGAGAACCGGCTTGGCCGCGCGTCGGTCACTCGGGAGCCTGGAGCAGATAATAATCGTAGAGCGTGCGGCTGATATCGGCGATCACGCGCTCGCGATCCTCGACGGGCTTGCTGCTCTTCTTGATGAAAATGGCGACCACCAACTTGCCTGCGCTGCCGGGCAGCGTGATCACGCCGACGTTATTGACGGAGCCGCCGATCGTGCCGGTCTTCTCGGCGACCGTGGTCCCGGCGGGCAGACGCGCGCGGATGCGTGCCTTGCCTGTCGTGGTCCGCTCCTCGATCTGGCGAAGAAGGTCGGTGCTCGCGGGACTTAGCGCCTTGCCTGTGTAGATGCGCTGCAGCAGCTCAGCCATCGCCACAGGAGTCGACGTGTCGCGCGGATCATTGTCGAACTTCGGATCCGGCTTGTCGCCCTTGTCCTCGAGACTGGGATTGGCCTTGAGACCCGCTTCGAGCGACGCCGGGAATGAAGGTCCGGGCGGCAGCCCGTAGAAGTCGCGAATGAGGCCCGCCGTGTCGCGGTCGACCCTCAATCCTTCGACGCCCTGGCTCCGCACCCATCGGGTGACAACTGCCGGCCCGCCCGCCAGCTTCTCCAGCGTGTCCGTCGCCGTATTGTCGCTGACGGTCAGCATCAGCTCGAGCAGGTTCTCGACGGACACGCTGACGCCCGGATGTTTGAATGTCTCCGCAAGCCCTTCGGATTCGACCATCATGTTCGGATCGATCGGCACCATCTGGCCGAGCGACAGGCGGCCGCTGTCGACCTGCGAGAGGATCGTGCCGGCGACCGCGACCTTGAACGTGCTCGCCATCGGATATTGCTGTTCGGCATTGAGCAGCACACGCGGACCGCGCCCGTCGAGCCGCCACGCCGCGACTCCCACGGTGCCGTCGATGTCGTGCGCAATGCGACTGATTTCCGCCTGAACCGGTGCAGTGCTGGCGGCGGAGACCGGCGCGGCAGTGGCTAGCGCGAGTGCAACGAACGCGATCAGGCGAGACATGAATCGAGCATCCTTTCGAATTCCGCACCCCCGCGCAGCGGATCGGCGACAGGCAGCCGCAGGCGGGCGCTTTCCGCGGCGATGATCTGGCGCGCGTCATTGTCCGCGAGCGCGCTTGTGTTGAGGCTTACTCCACCCACCCGGATCGCGGGGTTGGTGCGGGAGCCGAGGTGCAAAGTCAGATCGATGATTTCCTCGATGCTCGGCACTGCGAACTCCTCGTCGCCAAGCATGCGCGTCCGGGTTGGATCGTGGCACACCACGATGACGTCGGGCTGGCTCCCATGAAGCAGCGCCAGCGACACTCCTGCATAGGCGGGATGGAGCAGCGATCCCTGGCCTTCGATCGCGTCCCAATGGCCATCCGGAGCGTGAGGACTGAGCATTTCCGCCGCTCCGGCGGCGAAGTCGGCAACCACCGCGTCCATCGCGATCCCGCCGCCAGCGATCATGATTCCGGTCTGCCCGGTCGCACGGAAGTCGGCGTCGATCCCGCGCTGCTTGAACCCGCGCGCAATGCTGAGCGCCGTATATTTCTTTCCCAATGCGCAATCGGTGCCGACGGTCAGCAGTCGTTTGCCGCTGCGCTTGAGTCCCGTCGCTACGGGAATGTTCGGCGGCGGCACGCGGATGTCGATCAACCGCCGCCCGAACCTCTCCGCAGCGATCCTGAGGGTCGGAAGATCCGCCAGACGCGAGTGCATGCCGCTGATGATGTCGAGGCCGGCTTCGAGCGCCTGAACAAGCGCCGGAAGCCAGGAGTCGGCGATGAAGCCGCCCGCATTGGCGACGCCGATGACGAGCGCTCGAGCGCCGCGGCTGTGAGCCTCCCACGGAGGGAGCTTCGGAAGGCCGGTGGTGACCGTGGCCACCGGCAGCGCGAACTCGCCGATGCACTTCTCGGGCGCCCAGTCGCGCAGCCCAAACGCGGTCTTCGCATAGCCCGGCTCGACCGTGTCGCCGAGAAAAAGCAGGTACGGGTACGGCAGCGCGACCGACAGCCGTCCCGGCTCTTCCTCGACTTCGCGTGCAAGCACGTGCGCTGCTTCGCTTACGGTGCGATATTGGCGGTGAGCGTCAGGCCGACCGTCCGCGGCCGGATCGCTGCAGCAGCGGCCGCGCCATTCGGGAAGCTCGCGCCGTTGAACCCGAACGCATCGGTGAGCCCGCGCTTGTCGAACAGGTTACGTGCGAAGGCTTCAACCGTGAATCGGCCGACGTTCACCCCGGCGCGCAGATCCACCTCCGTGTAACCGGGTATGCGCACGAGCGAGCCGTCGGGATTGCGTTCATTGAACGCGGCATTCCGCTTTCCGATGTAGGCGAGACTGCCACCGACGAATCCGCCCATCCGCGGGTTCAGGGGGAATTCGTAATCGGCATGGAGAGCGCCGCTCCACCTCGGCACCCACGGAAGCGGGTCGCCTCTGAAGCCGCCAGTGAGGGGCGGCGTATCGTCCTTGAGCTTCGCATTTGTATAGGCGCCATTGCTTGACAAGGTCAGTCCTGGAACCGGCCGGAGAGCTCCTGAAAACTCGAGCCCGTTCACTTTCGCCTTGCCGCCATTTGCATTGATTCCGATCTGATTGACGATCTCGAAAAGCTGAATGTCCTTCCAGTCGATGTGGTACGCCGCGAGCTCGATCGACCACAGGTGCGCGTCGGGGGCTTCCGCCTTGAGTCCGAGTTCCCAGTTGGTGAGACGGTCGGCCTTGTACGTTGTCGGAATTCCAGGCGGTGAGCCGACGGGGATCACGTTGGGTCCGCCGGGGCGGAAGCCGCTGGCAACGCGTGCATAGACCGATGCATGCTTGCTGAGCTCGTATCGCGGCGCGACGGAATAAGTGAACACCGATTCCGACGACTTGTCGTCCGCCAGCTGATCACCGATCAGCGGTGACGTGAGCACCTCGTGCGCGTGCTGATTGTTGTGCGCGAGGCGGCCGCCGACCGTCAGGTCAGCTCTTGGAGTGATGTGCCAGGTGACGTTTCCGAAGCCGGCGTATTCCTGGTAAGTAGAACGCAGGAAGATAAGGGCGATCGGAGCGACGTCGGTTGCCACGGTGTCGGTCCCGAACTCAGTCGCCAGCAGGTTTTGCGGATCGATCGCGGAGCTTTCATGCGTGTAGAAGGCGCCGATCAGCCACTCCAGCGTATCGTTGTTCGGCGATGCGAGGCGGAGTTCCTGGGTGAACTTCTTCGTGCCCGTCGTCTGGAAAAGCTGAAGCCCGAGCGGTCGGGTAATCGGTGTTTGGGCGAGGACTGGAAGACCGAACAACCCCGCGGCCGGACCCAAGTCCGCGATCAGATTGACGACCGCTCCGAGCGCGAACGTATCGTCGGTCTCGAGATCTTCCTTGAACGTCGAATAGCTGGTTGACGAGAACAGGCTGGCAAAACCGATGTCCCAGTCCGCAGTGCCGTAATATACCCGATATTTGATGTGCGTCGGCTCCGGCTGATAGACCGATTGGACGAATCCGCCGTACAAGGATTGCAGCGTAGCCGGATTGATATCAAAGAAGTTGCCGCCGCCGGAATTGAGGTTCTGGGCGAACGCGGTCAGTCGGATCGACAGATTATTCGTCGGATCGAACAGAACCGATGCGCGGCCACCAAAGCTCTTGCGATCATTGAAGTTCTTGGCGACCAGCGTTCGGCCAAGCTCGGCGCCCGTAAGCAGATTAAAAATCGGATTGTTGCCGATCGAATCCACGTAACCGTGGTCGCTGCGATAGAAGCCGTCGACCCGCACCGCCGCATTCTTTCCAAGCGGAGCATTGAAGACCGCAGCGGCATTGTAGCCGATCCCGCCGTGAGCCGTGTCATCTATTCCGGCCTGCCCGCGCATCTCGAACGTGTT
>JABFXK010000048.1 GCA_013361785.1 Sphingomonas sp. | reverse complement strand
CGTCGGGCACCGGGAACAGCGCGATCAGCGGGAAGCTCGACAGTGGCGAGGCGTTCAGCACGATCGCTCCGGGCGACGCCAATGTCTCCGACAAGCTCATCCAGAAGGGCGTCGCGGTCCAGGTGAAGGCCGAGGAAACCTCGAGCATCTGGATGTACATGCTCTACAATTCGCTGCCCTTCCTGCTCATCCTCGGGATCAGCTTCTTCGTCATGCGGCAGATGCAGAAGAACGCCGGCTCGGGCGCGATGGGCTTCGGCAAGAGCCGCGCCCGGATGCTGACCGAGAAGCAGGGCCGCGTCACCTTCGCCGACGTCGCCGGCATCGACGAGGCCCGCGAGGAGCTGCAGGAGATCGTCGAGTACCTCAAGGACCCCGGCAAGTTCGCGCGTTTGGGCGGCAAGATCCCCAAGGGTGCTCTGCTCGTCGGCCCTCCGGGCACCGGCAAGACGCTTCTCGCCCGCGCGATCGCCGGCGAGGCGGGCGTTCCCTTCTTCACCATCTCGGGCTCGGACTTCGTCGAGATGTTCGTCGGCGTCGGCGCGAGCCGCGTCCGCGACATGTTCGACCAGGCCAAGAAGAGCGCGCCGTGCATCGTCTTCATCGACGAGATCGACGCCGTCGGCCGCCATCGCGGCGCGGGCCTCGGCAACGGCAATGACGAGCGCGAGCAGACCCTGAACCAGCTGCTGGTCGAGATGGACGGCTTCGAAGCGAACGAAGGCATCATCATCATCGCCGCGACCAACCGGCCCGACGTGCTCGACCCGGCGCTTCTGCGCCCGGGCCGCTTCGACCGCCAGGTCGTCGTTCCGCGTCCCGACATCGACGGCCGCGACCAGATCCTCCAGGTCCACATGAAGAAGGTGCCGCTCGCGCCGGACGTGGACGCGCGAGTGATCGCGCGCGGGACGCCGGGCTTCTCCGGTGCCGACCTCGCCAACCTCGTCAACGAGGCCGCGCTCCTCGCCGCGCGCAAGGGCAAGCGCCTCGTCGCGATGCAGGAGTTCGAGGAGGCGAAGGACAAGGTGCTGATGGGCACCGAGCGCAAGTCCATGGTGATGACCGAGGACGAGAAGCGCATGACCGCCTATCACGAGGCCGGCCACGCCATCGTCGCGCTCCACGAGCCCGCGTCCGACCCGATCCACAAGGCGACGATCATCCCGCGCGGCCGCGCGCTGGGCATGGTGATGCGCCTTCCGGAGCGCGACAGCTACAGCTATCACCGCGACAAGATGTACGCGAACCTCGCCGTCGCGATGGGCGGCCGCGTCGCCGAAGAGATGATCTTCGGCTACGAGAAGGTCTCTTCCGGCGCCGCTTCTGATATCCAGTATGCGACCCAGCTCGCGCGCGACATGGTGACTCGCTGGGGCATGTCCGATGCGCTCGGACCGCTCCAGTACGCAGAGCCCGAAGAGGAGGTCTTCCTCGGCTATTCGGTCAACCGCCAGCGCCAGATGTCGAACGAGACCGCGCAGGCGATCGATGCCGAGATCCGCAACATTGTCGAAGGCGGCTACAAGCGCGCGCAGTCGGTGCTGACCGAACAGCGCGAGAAGCTCGAGACGCTGGCCAAGGCGCTGCTCGAATTCGAGACGCTGTCGGGGGACGAGATCAAGAAGGTCCTGGAAGGCGGGACCATTGACCGCGGCGGAGTCAAAGGGCCGTCGATCCCGTCGGCCGGGTCGTCGATCCCGAAGGCCAAGCGGCCCAAGTCCGGCACTGTTGGCGGCCCGGCGACCGCGGGCGCCTGATTCTTACTCGAACGCGCCGACTGCGACGAGGAGGCTGGCGAACAGCCCGATGGCAATGAAGGCGAAGATGCTGAGCAGAATCGCTCGCCAGATCGCGCTCCCTTTGCTCAAGCTGTAAGTGCCGCGAAGCTGCCGATACATGTGAAATGGCGGCACGAAGAAGGCGAGCCCGGCAATGCTGTCGGACACCAGCCCAATCACCGATGACGCCGCAAGCAGCAGCATCATGAAGCACAATGAATAGGTGACGAAGACCGTGTGGTCGTACAGCCTGAAGCGGCGGCTGAATGGGAACAGCAGCCAGACGAACGGAACCGAGATCGGGATTAGCGCCCAGCTGAACTTATAGGCGTTGGTCTTGAGCTTGTAGAACAACAGCTCGGGGTTTTTGGACGCCTCATCGAGTTGGCCGCCGAACGCGTCGCCAATGCCGCCGAGGAAGTCCCTGCTGAAGTCCATGTTGATGTTGGCCTTGCCATCCTTCACCGCCTGGACAGCGGTGATTTCAGTCTGAAGCTCCTTGATTCTTTCGTCGAGCTTCGCCGCGACGGGGCCGCTGGCTTGCGCGCGCTGCTGCTGCAGAGTCGCCAGCTTCTGCTGATCCCTGCCGAGATCCTTCGCTGCGTCGACCTCGGCTTTGGCCGTGGCGCGCGAAGTGCTGCTGGTGAGTCCCACCACGGCGAACATGAAGAACACGCAAAACAGGAATAGAGCGATCGGCGACACGAATCGCGCGCGTTGCCCGTCGATGTAGCGGCGGGTGAGCTCGCCCGGCCGCCACACGAGCATCGGGATGGTGTTCCAGAGCTTGCCTTCGAGGTGGAACACGCCGTGCGCAAGGTCGTGGAAGAAGGCAGTGAGCGTCTTGTGGACATGCGCGTGCTGCCCGCACTGGTTGCAATAGGGGCCGGTCAACTCCGCTCCGCAATTGAGGCACTGCGCTTCGTGCGCGTGGCCGTCGATCGCCTCGCCTGCCTTGGGCTCGACGGCTCGCCCGACCACGCCACCGGTGATCGCGTCGCCAATGGCTTCGAAATTGCCGCTCATTCCTTCCCCTCTGCACCGCAGAATAGGCGGGCATTCGCGCTCATGCTAGCTGCGGCGCATGGCCCGCATCGGTCTCCTCGGCGGCTCGTTCAACCCGGCGCATCGCGGGCATCGGCACATCAGCCTTCAGGCGATGCACGCGCTTGGCCTCGACGAAGTGTGGTGGCTGGTCTCGCCGGGCAATCCGCTGAAGGAGGGGGCCGCCGATATGGCGCCGTTCCATGTGCGGTTCGCCTCGGCCGAGCGCATGGGTCGCGGCACTCGCATTCACGTGACCGATTTCGAGGCCCGCGAAGGCACCCGCTTCACGATCGACACCGTCAGGCGTTTGAAGCACCTCTTTCCGCAGCACAGGTTCATCTGGTTGCTTGGAAGCGACACCCTGCCAAATTTTCACAAATGGCGTGATTGGAGGGGGTTAGCACGCGAAGTGCCGATTGCGGTGATTCGCAGGCCCGGTTATGATTCACCTGCCCGCGCGACGCGCGCGCTGGGCTGGCTGAGGCGGTTCGTCCATCCGTCCAGTCAGGCGAGACACTGGACGGAGTGGAGTGCACCGGCGATCCTTTTCCTTCGCCTGCCCCCCGATCCGACCTCTGCAACCGCCATTCGTGCGCAAGACCCCAGCTGGTATCGCCGATTCCCCTCCGCTCGCGACTCATCGCGGTCGGCGCGGCGTGCCCCGGTTCGCCAGGAGACGCCTTGACCGAAGATCGCGCTGAATCCGCCGACGCCGCTCGTTCCCCGGCCGACGTCGATCAACTCCACAAGCTCGTGCTCCAGTCGCTCGACGACGACCAGGCTCAGGAGGTCGTGTCCATTCCGCTTGCCGGCAAATCGAACATCGCCGACCACATGGTCATCGCCTCCGGGCGCTCGACCCGGCAGGTCGCGTCGATGGCCGTTAAGCTTGCCGACAAGATAAAAGAGCAATTTGGAAGAATCGTTCGGGTCGAGGGGCTTCCGGCAGCGGATTGGGTGCTGATCGACGCGGACGACGTGATCGTTCACATTTTCCGTCCCGAAGTGAGAAATTTTTACAATTTGGAACGAATGTGGGCGTTTGGCGATGAAGCGAATGTGAGCGCGGCTCGCGGGTGAGGCACATGAAACTTGTTGCGATATTCTTGTCGCTTCTGACGTTCGTCGCGGTTCCCGCGACGGCAGCATCTTCTCCCGACCTCATCTCGGTCGAGCAGCAGTTGAGCTCGCTCGTGTCGGGCAGCTCCGCCGACGTCGGCATCGCGGCGCTCGATCTCAACACCGGCGAAACCCTCAGCATCAAGGGCGATACGCCCTTCCCAATGGCGAGCACGGTCAAGGTCGCGATCGCGGCGCTCTACCTGTCGCAGGTCGATCATGGGCAGAAGACGCTCGAGGACACGATCGATGGCCAGCCGGTCCGGAAGCTGATGAACCGGATGCTGATCTTCAGCGACAATCATGCAGCGGATATCCTGTTCAAGGACGTCGGCGGGCCGACCGCGGTCCACCATTTCCTGACCCAGAACGGCATTCAGGGCGTGCATGTCGACCGCACCATCGCGCAGCTGCTCTCGGCTCGGCGCGATCTTTGGGACACGAGGGATTCGAGCACCCCGAGGGGCATGATCGAGCTGTTGAAGAGCATCTACAAGGCGAAGATCATCTCGCCCGACAGCCGCGATTATTTGCTCGGCGTGATGGCGAAGTGCGAGACAGGCAAGAACCGCATGAAGTCCATGCTCCCGGCCGGAACCCCGGTCGAGCACAAGACCGGGACCCTCAACGGGCTCGCCGATGATGTTGGATTCATCAGCATGCCCGACGGCCATCGCATCGCAGTCGCGATTTTCACGCGCGGTGGGTCGGATCGGCCGCGCACGATCGCCGCCGCGGCGCGGACGATCTACGACGGGTTCAAGTCCCTGTTCAGCTGGCCCTTCCGCCCGGCGCTCACCGCGCAATAGGTGCTGCTTCACATCGTCGCTCGAGGAAAGATCGGCCGCTCTCCGGAGGCCGAGCTGGTCGAGCGTTATCTGAAGCGCATCTCATGGGCGACCAAGCTCACCGAGCTATCTGACCGCGGCGGCAAGTTTCCGGATGCGCCCGGGGACAGCGTCACGGTCGTTCTCGATGAGCGTGGGAAGGCGCTTTCCTCGATGGAGCTTGCGAAGACGCTCGAACGATGGCGCGACGGCGGCAAGCGGGAGGCAAGATTCCTGATCGGCGCGGCGGATGGCCATGCTGAGGCTGAACGCGACAACGCCGACCTCCTGCTCTCCTTCGGTCCCGCGACCTGGCCGCACATGCTGGCGAGGGCGATGCTCGCCGAGCAGCTGTTCCGAGCGACATCGATCCTTGCGAACCATCCCTATCATCGCGAAGGTTAGGGGATGAGGCGCTTCGCCCTTGCCTTGCTGCTGACGCCGCTGCTCGCCGGGAGCGCTCCTGCGCAGCCTCAACCGGAGCCGCTGCAACAGGCGCTCCAGCAGGCGCGGGCGGAGCAGGCCTCCGCCGAGGCCGAAACGGCGAGGCTCGACAGGGTCGCGGGTAGCGCGCGCGACGAAGCCGACCGGCTCCGCGCGCAGGAAGCCGCCGCTGCCAAGGCTATCGATGCGGCCGAGGCGCGGATCACCGCGGCCGACGCGCAATTCCGGCTCGCCGCCGCTTATCTGGCCGTAAATCGCCAGCGCTTGGCGGAGCAACAGCGGCCGGTCTCCTCGCTGCTCGCCGGCCTCGCAGTGATGGCACGGCGGCCACCTCTGCTTGCGCTTGCCGGCGGCGGTGGCGGGGCCGACGAGTTCGTCAAGGTGAGCGTGCTGCTCGATTCAACCCTGCCGCTGATCCGGGCGCGAACACGCACACTGTCGACGCAACTCAGCGAAGCGCAGCGGCTCGAGGCGGCGGCAATCTCGGCGCGGGCCGAGCTCGTGCGTAGCCGCCCAGCTCTGACGGCCAGGCGCCAGCAGTTCGCGGCCCTCGAGCAGCGGGCGGTCGACCGCTTGCTTGCCGCGGGCGGAGCGGCCCTTGGCACCGGAGATGTAGCGATCGCCGCAGGCGAGCAGGTGGAGCGGATCCGCAATCAGCAGTCGAGCAACCGGTCCGCGCAAGCGCTTGCCGTCCAGCTCGCGTCTCAGGACCCGGCTCCGCCGCGGCCCTTTGCGCCTGCCGGCCAGCAGCCGAGGCCGCCGTTTGCTTATGCGCTTCCGGTCAGCGCCCCCGTCATTGAGGGGCTCGGCGCGGTGGACGACAGCGGCGTGCGCTCGCGCGGGATCAGCTTCGCCACTGCGCGCGGAAGCCCCGTCAGCGCTCCCGCCGACGGCACCGTGCGCTTTTCCGGTCCGTTCCGCGATTATGACGGCGTGGTGATCCTCGACCATGGCGGCGGCTGGATGAGCCTGATCGTCAATATCTCGTCCGAGCTCAAGCCGGGGGACAAGGTGCATCTCGGCGATCCGCTCGGCCGAACGCTGGGCCCGATCGTGGTCGAACTGTCCCACAATGGGCAGCGATTCTCGCCCGCTCTCATCGCAGGTTCATCTCAAAGCCTGTCAAAGGGGACGAAAGGCGGCTAAATGCCCGGCCTTGACTGGAAACCTCCGCGCAACTGGGACGCGACCAAGATGAAATCGACTGCCAAGCTTCTCCCGCCGCTCGCGCTCGTCGGAGCGCTCGCCCTGGTGCCCGTGACCGCAAGCTCCTTTGCTTCTGCGGACACGACCAACTACCAGGAGCTCGAGAAATTCATGAGCGTCTACGAGCGTGTGAAGGCGAACTACGTCGAACCCGTCGATGACCACACGCTCATCAAGGGCGCGATCGACGGAATGCTTGCAGCGCTCGATCCGCACTCGAGCTATGCCGAGGGCGCGGATTTCGACCAGCTGAAGACCACGACCGACGGCAATTACGGCGGCCTTGGGCTCACCGTCTCGCTCGAGGACGGCGTCGTGAAGGTCATTGCGCCGACGGAGGACACGCCGGCGTGGAAGGCCGGGATCAAGTCCGGCGACTATATCACGCACATCAACGGCGAGTTCCTGAACGGAATCAGTCTCGACCAGGCGGTCGAGAAGATGAAGGGTCAACCCGGCACGCCGGTGAAGCTGACCATCGTTCGGCCGGGCCGCGACAAGCCCTTCGACGTGACTATTGTCCGGCAGCGGATCGAGTTGCGCCCCGTCAAGTGGGAGATCAAGGACGGCGTCGGCTACATCAACATCAACACGTTCACCGGCAATGTCGCGGACTCTACGAAGGAGGCGCTCCTGTCGATCGACAAGGCGACTGGCGGTCATCCGCTCGGCTATGTCGTCGACTTGCGGTCCAATCCGGGCGGCCTGCTCGACCAGGCGGTGGATGTCGCCGACGACTTCCTCAACAGCGGTGAAATCGTCTCCCAGCGCGGACGCACGAAGGACGATATCGAGCGCTATTACGCGCGACCCGGCGACATGGCTCACGGACTTCCGGTTATCGTGCTTACCGATGCCGGCACCGCATCGGCCTCGGAGATTGTCGCCGGCGCGCTCCAGGACCACCACCGCGCGCTGATCATGGGTGAAACCAGCTTCGGCAAAGGCTCGGTCCAGACGGTCGTTCAGACCGGGCCGGATGCTGCGCTCAGGCTGACCACCGCGCGTTACTACACGCCGTCAGGCCGCTCGGTGCAGGCCGGCGGAATCCAGCCGGACATCCCCGTGCCGCAGCTCAGCGATCCGGATTACAAGGACCGGATCGTCGTTCGTGAGGCCGATTTGAGGAAGCATTTGCTCGCGCAAACCAAGGTCGACGACAAGCTGCTCGAAAGCGATCAGAACCCCGACCCACGCTTCTCGACAAAGGCCGACGAGCTGAAGAAGCAGGGGATCAAGGACTTCCAGCTCTATTATGCGCTGAACACGTTGAAGCGCCTGGCGGGAGCGGCTCCAACGGCGGTTGCGTCGGGCACCGGCGCGTCGAAGAAGTCGCGATAGGCCAGCGGATGAGCGAGGCGGTTGCCCCGCGATCCGGGCCCTCAGGGTCGCTTCAGCCGGCGGCGACCGCCCGCCTGATCGCGTTGCTGCTCCCGGCGGCGCTTCTAGCCGGAGCGTTCGGGTCCGAATATTTCGGGCATCTCTACCCGTGCGAGATGTGCTGGTGGCAGCGCTACGCCCACATGGTGGCGTTCGCGCTTGCGGTGATCGCGTTCAGCGCTCCCGCGACTGCGCCTCGGGCGCGCACCTTCACCTCGCTCGCGGCGCTCGCGATTGCGACCTCGGGGGCCATCGGCGTCTATCACGCCGGCGTCGAAGCGAAGATCTTCGAAGGGTTCACCACCTGCACCACTCTGCCGAAGGCGGCCAGCACCGCCGATCTGTTGAGGCAGATCACCCATGCGCCGCTCGTCCGTTGCGACGAAGTGCAGTTCCGCTTCCTCGGGATTTCGATGGCCGGCTGGAACGCGATCCTCTCGCTCGGCGGCGCAGCGCTGATCCTGTTGCTTGGTCTGAGGGCGAAACGCGCGTGACCGGCTGGCGGCCAGGAGAGCGGCGCGCCGATAGCGCGTCGATGCTTCGCGTCGACCAGGCCGGCGAATATGGCGCGACGCGCATTTACGCGGGGCAGCTCGCGGTGCTGAGGGCGAATTGCCCCGAAGCGAAGCTGATCTCGCGCATGGCCGCCCAAGAGCAGAAGCACCTGCAGCGCTTCGACCGGCTGATGAGCGATCGACGCGTGCGACCGACGGCACTCCAGCCGCTATGGAACGTCGCCGGATTTACGCTCGGCGCCGTCACCGCTTTGATGTCCGAGAAAGCCGCGCTGGCCTGCACCGACGCGGTCGAGACCGAGATCGACCGCCATTACAGCGAGCAGCTCGAGGAGCTCGGCAACCACGATCCGCAGCTTGCCGGCGACATCGCCGAATTCCGGGCGGACGAGCTCGAGCATCGCGACACGGCTCGCGAAGCGGGCGCGACCGGCGCTTTCGGCTATCCCTTGCTGACTGCGTCAATCCGTGCCGCCTGCAGGGTGGCCATCGAACTGTCCAAGCGAATTTGAGGAACAAGTGCGAAATCGAGCCGCTGTAACGGTGGAAGGACGGAATATGAGCAGGTTCACAACGCTAATGAGCGCGGCCGTAGTCGCGTTTACCGGCGGCTACGCGGCCCTTCCGGCGCCCGCCACCGCGCAAGCGCAGCCGAACATCGCGGAGATCATTGTTTACGGCAACGACCCGTGCCCGCGCTCGACCGACGACCAGGTCGTGGTCTGCGCCCGCCGGCCGGAAGCCGAACGCTACAGGATCCCGCAGAACATGCGGCAGAGCGGAACGCCGCAGCAGATGCAGTCCTGGGCGGTTCGATCGAAGAGCTTAGAGACGGCAGGTAACACGGGCATCAACAGCTGCTCGCCAGTCGGGCCTGCCGGCTATACCGGCTGCCTCGAGAAGCTGATCAAGGAAGCGCGCGGCGAGCGCAAGCAGCAGGCGGACGAAGAGAATCCGCCGCAGTAAAGGCGGGAACTGCGGGGGGATGCTGATTGAGCACGGCGCCGGCGCTAAGATCTGACGAGAAGCCGCGGGACAGCGGGTCCTTCGGCCATCCGAAGGGCCTCGCCTTTCTCGCCTTCACCGAAGCGTGGGAGCGTTTCTCCTATTACGGCATGATCTCGCTGCTGGTGCTCTACATGGTCAACCAGCTGCTGCTGCCGGGGCATGTCGAGCATGTGGCGGGATTTCCCGGCTTCCGGAGCGGGATCGAGCATCTGTTCGGTCCACTGACGACGCAGCAGCTCGCCTCGCAGATCTTCGGCCTCTACGCCGGTTTCGTCTATTTCACGCCGGTGCTCGGCGGCTGGATCGCCGACCGCTGGATCGGACAGCGCAACGCGGTCGTGCTCGGCGCGCTGTCGATGGCCGGCGGTCACGTCGCAATGGCATTCGACCAGAGCTTCCTCCTCGCTCTGCTTCTGCTGGTCCTCGGCTCGGGGCTGCTCAAGGGTAATATCTCGGCGCAGGTCGGCGGCCTTTATCCGGTCGAGGAGGAAGCTCGGCGCACGCGCGGCTTCGTGATCTTCTCGACGGCAATCAACCTCGGTGCGGTTACCGGGCCGCTGGTCTGCGGTTTCCTCGGCACTCGCTACGGTTGGCATCTCGGATTCGGTCTCGCGGCGATCTTCATGTTCGCCGGCCTCGCTACGTATCTTAGCGGCTATCGCTACCTGCCGGCGAAGGTCGAGCGGAAAGTCCTCGCTCCGGCGGTGATGTCGCGCTCCGACTGGACCGTGGTCGCCGCCCTTGGCGCGGTGATGCTGATCGCGATCTTCCAGTCGATCGCTTATTACCAGCTCGCCAACGTGCTTCCGGTCTGGCTGCAGCAGCATGCGGACATGGACGCAGCGAGCTTTCGCATTCCGATTCCCTGGTTTTCGTCGATCGACCCCCTGGCGAGCATGATCAGCGTCCCGTTTTTGTTCAGCCTTTGGAGAGGACAGGCGCGGCGTTCTGGAAATGAGCCCTCCGACCTCGGCAAGATCGGCCTCGGCGCATGGATCTGCGCGGCTGCCAATCTCGTGCTCGTGGCCGCGATAGCCGTTGCCGGAACCAAGCCAGTACTGTGGGTGTGGCCGCTTCTCTACTGCGTCCTTCAGGGCGTCGGGTTCATTTTCTACTGGCCCGCGCTCCTCGCGCTCGTGTCGCGCTGCGCGCCGCCGAACGTCAATGCGACGATGATGGGCATCTGCTTCCTGGTGCTCTTCATCGCTAACAATCTGATCGGCTGGATCGGGACTTTCTATTCGGAAATGACGCCGCTCGGGTTCTGGCTGATGCACGCCGGAATCGCCGCGGCCGGCGGAATTCTAGTGCTCGTGTTCGGCCCGGCCCTAAAGCGGATCCTGGAACCGGCGGCGAGTGAAGCGCTTAGGCCTGGTGCAATGACCGTGGAGACCGAACGATGAGCGTTGCCGAAGCCGCACCCGACTATGAAATCGGCACGCACGACGACCGCGCCTTCCTCGGCCATCCCAAGGGGCTCGGCTACCTCGGCTTCACCGAAGGGTGCGAGCGCTTCTCTTATTACTCCATGCAGACCCTGCTCGTGCTCTACATGGTCAATTACCTGCTCAAGCCCGGACGCATGGAGCATGTCGTCGGACTGCAGTGGATGCAGGCCCACGTCTACCACGGGATCGGCGGACAGCCGCTCGCTTCGGCCATTTTCGGCACCTACACCGCGCTGGTTTACCTGACCCCGATCTTCGGCGGGATCATCGCCGACAAATGGCTTGGGCGGAACAAGACCCTTATCGTCGGCGGCGTGCTGATGGCGATCGGCCATTTCCTGATGGCGATCCAGCCGGCGTTCCTGCTCGCGCTGCTGGCGCTGCTGCTCGGCGTCGGCGCCTTCAAGGGCAATATCGCGACGCAAGTCGGGGCATTGTACGGGCCGAACGACCTCCGCCGCGCGATGGCCTTCCAGATCTTCTACATCTTCATCAACGTCAGCGTGATCGTCGCACCTTTGGTCTCCGGCACGCTCGGGCAGAAGGTGGGGTGGCACTACGGCTTCGGCTGCGCCGGCGTGGTGATGGTCATCGGGCTTCTCATCTATCTTTACGGCCGCCGCTATCTTCCGCTCGAAGAGCTCGCTGCGCCAAGCGATGAACCGAAGCTGCGCGAGCCGCTGTCGCGCGGCGACTGGATGTGCGTGATTTACCTGATCATCCTCATCCCGGTGCTCGCGGTGTCGCTTCTGACGAATCAGGAAATCTTCAACGCCTATCTCACCTGGGGCGACCAGCATTTCGACCTGACGTTATTGAATAATACGAGCAGCTGGCTCATCACCGTCGATGCGACCGTCAGCTTCGCGATGCTCGTCGCGGTTGCGGCCTTCTGGAAATGGTGGAGCATCAATCACCGCGAGCCGGACGAGATCAGCAAGATGATCATCGGGAGCGTGTTCACGATCGCCGGCGGCCTTGCGCTGTTCATGGCCGCGCTGACTCAGCCGGCTGGCGGGAAAATCAGCCTCGCGTGGCCAATGGTGTTCGAGGTCTGCAACAGCATTGGCTTCGCGCATGTGCTGCCGATCAGCCTGGCGCTATTCTCGAAAATCTCGCCGAAGCAGATCACTTCGACGGTGATCGGTCTCTATTATCTCTCCTTCTTTATCGCGAACGCGGTCGTCGGTTATGTCGGCGGCCTCTATTCGAGCTTGCCGACGACCACCTTCTGGCTGATCCACGTCGCCAGCGCCGCGTTCGGCCTCGTCGCCTTCGTCATCTTCAAGATCGCGATCGGCAAGCGCATGCAGAGCACGCCGGAGGACCAGGCGGCGGCACTCAGCTAAGGCGCAACGGGATGCGCCGCCGCTCGTTTCACGGCTATGTCGACGATTGCCGAAGAAGGGCTGAAGCGCGCGCTCGATGCCGAGCGTGAGGTCGCTCGCCCGAGCAACCTTCGCGCATCGTGGGAGGCCTTGTTCGAGGAAGCACGCGTTTGCACGCGCTGCGACCTCTACAAATATGCGACGCAAACGGTGTTCGGCGAAGGACCGCTCAATGCGAGCATCATGTTCGTCGGTGAGCAGCCGGGCGATCAGGAGGACCTCGCCGGACGACCGTTCGTCGGCCCGGCCGGCGCTCTGTTGGATGAGGCGCTGGAGAAGGCCGGCATCGACCGCTCGACGGTCTACGTCACCAATGCGGTCAAGCATTTCAAATTCGTCGCCAAGGGTAAAAGGCGGATCCACAACAAGCCCGACGCCGGGGAGATTTCCGCCTGCCGCTGGTGGATCGAGCACGAACGCGAGCTGATCCGGCCGCCGGTCACGGTGGCGCTCGGCGCAACCGCGGCGCGTTCCCTGATCGGCAAGACGGTGACGATTTCAAAGGTGCGCGGCGAACCGGTCGCACTCGACGACGGGAGCGAATGCTGGGTTACCGTTCACCCCAGCTCGCTCCTGCGGATGCCCGACAGGGAGAAGCGCCACGAAGCGCGCGCGCTGTTTGTGCGCGATCTGAAGCTGATCAAGGCGCGAGCGGCGGAGCTCTCGCGTTAATTACTGAGCCGCGAGCAGCGTCTCCGCACCCATCAGATCGACCGAGACGAGGCGGCTGACGCCCTTTTCGATCATCGTCACGCCGTAGAGCCGGTGCATGCGGCTCATCGTGACCGCATTGTGGGTGACGATCAGGTAACGCGTGTCGGTCTCCTGCGTCATCCGGTCGAGCAGCTCGCAGAAGCGCTCGACATTGGCGTCGTCGAGCGGCGCATCGACCTCGTCGAGCACGC
Organism: Sphingomonas sp.; assembly: GCA_013361785.1. Classification (GTDB taxonomy): domain Bacteria; phylum Pseudomonadota; class Alphaproteobacteria; order Sphingomonadales; family Sphingomonadaceae; genus Sphingomicrobium. The sequence goes on along the minus strand of JABFXK010000048.1, from coordinate 1,644 downwards.
AGATCGGTGCCGGGTTGGTGAGGAACAGAGCGAAGATCAAAGCAATCGCCGTCAGCGCCTGCTCACCGCCTGACAGCAAGGTCAGCGTCGATAGCCTCTTGCCCGGCGGCTGCGCCATGATCTCGAGGCCCGCTTCCAACGGATCGTCGCTTTCGACCAGCTCCAGATGCGCCTGACCGCCTTCGAACAAGGTCGTGAACAGCCGGCGGAAATGGGCGTCGACCTTCTCGTAGGCGTCGAGTAGTCGAACGCGGCCTTCGCGGTTCAGATTGCCGATCGAGCCGCGCAGGCGGTGGATCGCCTGGGCCAGCTCCTCGGCTTCCTCGGAGCCCTTGCTGCGCGCGGCATCGAGCTCCGCAAGCTCCTGCTCGGCGACGAGGTTGACGGGTCCGATCCGCTCGCGTTCGCCGGTCAGTCGTTCGAGTTCCGACGCTTGTTCGTCGGCATTGCGCGGCTCATCCGGGTCGAAGCCGAGCTTTTCCGGCAGCCGCTGCGGCACGCACTCGAACTTCTCGACGCAGGTCTGCGCGAACTCGGCGCTGCGCGCCTGCTGCGCCTCTGCACGGGCGGCGGCTGCGGCACGGCGCTCGCGCGTGTCGGCTGAACGCTCATTGGCCGCCGAAACCGCGTGCGCGCCATCGACCACCGCCTGCTCGGCCTGGCGTTCGGCGGCGGCCGCTTCGCCGATTCGGACTTGGCTGTCGTCGTTCGCCCGCTCGAGCTCGCGGATCTTCATGTCCAGCTCGGCCGGCTGCTTCTCGAGATCGGCGCGCTCGGCTGCCTGCTGCGACTGGCGATCGCGGCCCTGTGCGAGCCGCTCGTCCGCATTCTCGCGGCGCTTGCGCCATTCCGCCTGTTCGCGCGCCGCCGCGCTCAGCCTTTCGCGATCTGCCGCGCTCTCGCGCGCCCGGGTCGCTGCCTCGGCGCGCTTGTCCGCGACCGCGGATGCAGCTTCTGCCGCCACGGCGCGCGCACGCTCCACTTCATGTTCGAGCGCCGTCGGGTCGGGCAGGCCGGCGAGCGAGCGCTCGGCCGCTCCCACGGCTTCGCGCGCAGCGTCGAGCACCGGTTCGAGGTCCGCCTGGCGCTGCGCGAGGCCGCTGCGCTGTGCCTCCATCCGCTCGAGCGCCGCAGCGGCGGCATCGATTGCCCGCGCCGCCTCGCGCGCGTCGCGTTCCGCTGCGAGCGCGGCGTGCCGCGCCTGCTCGGCCGCATCGCGGCATTGCTCCATCGTGCGCAGCGCCGAATCGCGTTCCGCGCTCGCCGCTTCAACCGATTGCTGAAGCGCTGGGAGGTCGTCGGCGAGCTGGGCCAGCCGGTTGGCGCGAAGCAGCCGCTCGGCCGCTGCCGCGCCCGCGCCCCTCGCCGTGAAACCGTCCCAGCGCCGCATCTGCCCGTCGCGCGTGACGATCCGCTGGCCGACGGCAAGTACCTGTCCTTCGTCCGTGTCCGCGACGGCGATCTGTTTCAGCCGTCGCGCCAGCTCGGCCGGCGCGCGAAGGTGATCCGCAAGGCACTCGGTTCCCGGCGGCAGCGGCGGATCGGTCGGCTCCGGCGCGCTCCCGGCCCAGCGCCGCGGGCTATCGCTCTCGCCCACCGCCGCATCGGCATCCTCGCCAAGTGCCGCTGCAAGTGCCCGCTCAT
>JABFXK010000181.1 GCA_013361785.1 Sphingomonas sp. | reverse complement strand
CGGTGCTCGAGGAAACCCGCGCCGAGCAGCGTTCGGGCCTGATCCAGTCGCTCGCCGAGGGCCAAGTGATCGAGGGCGTGGTCAAGAACATCACCGATTATGGGGCCTTCGTCGACCTCGGCGGGATCGACGGCCTGCTCCACGTCACCGACGTCTCGTACAAGCGGGTCAACCACCCGTCGGAGGTACTCGGCATCGGCGACACGGTGAAGGTGCAGATCATCCGCATCAACAAGGACACGCAGCGCATCAGCCTCGGCATGAAGCAGCTCGAGAGCGATCCGTGGGAGGGCGCTTCGGCCAAATATCCGGTCGGCGGCACCTTCCGCGGCCGAGTCACCAACATCACCGAATATGGCGCCTTCGTCGAATTGGAGCCGGGAATCGAGGGCCTGGTTCACGTCTCCGAGATGAGCTGGACCAAGAAGAACGTTCACCCGGGCAAGATCGTCTCGACCTCGCAGGAGGTCGATGTGAAGGTGCTCGAGGTCGACGAGGAGAAGCGACGGATCTCCCTCGGCCTCAAGCAGGCGCAGGCCAATCCGTGGGAAGCGTTCGCCGAGGCTCACCCGGTCGGCTCGGTCGTCGAGGGCGAGGTCAAGAACGCGACCGAGTTCGGGCTGTTTGTCGGTTTGGACGGCGACGTAGACGGCATGGTCCACATGTCGGACATCGCCTGGGGCGTGTCGGGCGAGGAGGCGCTTGCGCTTCACCGCAAGGGCGAGAGCGTCAAGGCGCAGGTGCTCGACGTCGACGTCGAGAAGGAGCGGATTTCGCTCGGCATGAAGCAGCTCGAGGGCGGCGGAGCCGGCGCGGGCGCTGGCGCCGGCAAGGGCGGCGGAGCTTCGGGGCCTGGCGGGGTCAAGAAAGGCGAGACCCTCACCGTGACCGTTCGCGCGGTCCAGGATGCCGGCCTCGACGTCCAGGTCGGCGAGGACGGGGCGGTCGGCTTCGTCAAGCGCGGCGATCTCGGCCGCGACCGCGACGAGCAGCGGCCGGAGCGCTTCCAGGTCGGGCAGAAGCTCGATGCGATGGTCGTCGGCTTCGACCGCTCGAAGAAGCCCAATTTCTCGGTTAAGGCGCTCCAGATCGCCGAGGAGAAGCAGGCGGTGGCCCAGTACGGCAGCTCCGATTCCGGCGCGACCCTCGGCGACATCCTCGGAGCCGCGTTGAAAGAAGCGCAACCGGCCAAGCCCGAGAAGGGCGAAAAGCCAGAAAAAGCCGAGAAGGGCGAGAAGGCCGAGAAAGCGCCGAAGAAGCCGAAGAAGTAACGGGAAACGCGGCGTTTCCTTGTGGGACGCCGCGTAAATCCATCTTGCGTGCGCGCCTGTTTCCTGACAGCCTGTACACAAGCGGCTCCTCGAAGGGGGCGGAGCCGCCTAAATCCGTAGCGGGGTGCCGATGATCCGTTCCGAACTGGTGCAGAAGCTTTGCACCGATTTTCCCGACCTCACTCAACGCGAGGTCGAAGGCGTGGTCAGCGCCATTTTCGACTCCATCACGGACCAGCTCGCGAAGGGCGGACGTGTCGAGCTCCGCGGCTTCGGGGCATTCTCGACGCGTCAGCGCGACGGCCGCGTTGGCCGCAACCCCCGGACGGGGGAGTCGGTCTCCGTGGACGCCAAGCGCGTGCCCTATTTCAAGCCGGGCAAGGAAATGCGCGAGCGCTTAAACCTGAAGGAAGTTACCGCGGAATAGCCCCGGCTCGACTACCGTCGCCGTGGGGCCAGGAGCGGACGTGGCGGAACGGTAGACGCTGGGGACTTAAAATCCTCTTCCCCAAAGGGAGTGCGGGTTCAAATCCCGCCGTCCGCACCATGGTTCGGCGCTTTAGCTCCGGCGCCCGAATTCTCCAGTGGTTAAAGGAATTTATTAAGCGTTGCTGCTGTACTCAGCGGGCGTGGGGATTGTGACGTACTCGGAGGCGGAGGCCAGGCGCCCTGGCGTTCATAGCGCGCGCCGCGATGCCGTGGTCCTTGCAGTCCTCATCAGCGCCGTTCTGCTGCTGATCTGGAACGGCAGTGCCTTCTTCAACCATCTGGTGATCGAACGCGCCAGCTTTGCGACGAACGTCCGGATCGCGAGCACTGCGCTGACCCTCAACGTCGCACTTATCCTGTTCGGCTGGCGCCGCTACGTCGACCTGCAGCACGAAGCGGAAGTTCGTACCGAGCAGGAACGACGCGCCGCACTGCTTGCAACGACAGACCCGACGACGGGGCTCTACAATCGCAAAGGCTTTGCGGATCGGGCTGGTCAGCTTGCCCTTGAGGCCGGCGCTCGCGGCGAAAATCTGATCATCATCTCTTTCCAGATCCAGCGCTTCAAGACCGTCAACGATCAGCACGGCTACGATGCCGGGGATTGGCTGCTGAAGTCGATCGCGGCCGCGCTGATCACCGAACTTGGCGAATCTTCGGTGATCGGCCGCCTCAGCGGCGACGAGTTTGCCGTGGCGCTTGCTCTGCCCGCTACGGACATCGGCAGAGCCGAGGAGGTTGCCGATACTGCTCTTCGGACAGTGACTCGGCCTTTGCTGCTCAATGAGCGGATCATCCAGGTTGGAGCATTCGGCGGGATCGCGGCAGCGCCGGCAAACAACGCCAGCATTCCGGACATCCTCCGCCGCGCCGATATCGCGATGGATCGCGCGCGCAGCGGTCGGGTCGCGCGGCCGGTATGGTTCGATGATGGCATGGAGCGCGCGCTGATCGCGCATGGGGAGGTTGAGCAGGGCATCCGGTTCGGCCTCGAGCACGGCCAGTTCATCCCCTACTTCGAACCGCAGATGGATCGTGCCACTGGCGAAGTCATCGGCTTCGAAGTTCTCGCGCGGTGGAAACATCCGCTCTCCGGCGTGATCGGACCCGATGTCTTCATTCCTGTCGCCGAGGAAATCGGGCTCATTGGCCGCCTTTCCGAACAGGTGATTTCGGCAGCGCTGCGCGAGGCGGCGACATGGGATGCCTCGCTGAAGATCTCCGTGAACATCTCGCCGTCGCAGCTGACCGACGGCTGGTTTGCCCAGCGTATTGTGCGCATCCTGGCGGAGACTGCGTTCCCGGCCGAGCGGCTGGTGGTCGAGATCACGGAGAGTTCGCTGTTCGCGGATATGGATCTCGCACGGACGATTGTGACCAGCCTCAAGAACCAGGGTGTCCGCCTGGCGCTGGACGATTTCGGCACCGGCTTTTCCTCGCTCGCGCACATCCGCTCGCTTCCGTTCGACATCATCAAGATCGACCGAAGCTTCGTCGCCAACTTGAACTCGAAGCGCGAAAGCGCCGCGATCATCCGCGCTGTGACTACGCTTGCGGCCGCGCTGTCCGTGCCGGTCTGCGTCGAAGGCATCGAAAGCGAGGATGCTTACAAGGCCGTCGTCCGGCTCGGCTGCGGGATTGGACAGGGCTGGTATTTCGGCAAGCCCATGACAGCCGAGCAGGCGCGTGAGCTCCTGGACTCGCGCGCGCGACGAAACGACCCGCCGCTCTCTGCCGTCGCTCACGGCTAAGCAAATCTGCTGAGTAGCTGACCTTCTGTCCCACGTCGGGACAGGGGGAGCCGCACGCGCCTGCGGTGGGTTTGAACATGGTAAAAGCCGCGTTAAGGATTTGCCATGCAGCTCGGTCGACCCATGTTCGCAATAGACCCGAAGCAGTTCGGAAAGGGTCCCTTACGTGTGCTCGCCGAGCAGAGCGAGCCCGGGTTGGCTCTCAGCGCAGACCTGAAGCTGTTCGCGATGACCTTCCTTGCGGGCTTCCTGTTCGTCTCGATCCTGATCGGCTAGTCGACGCGGCAGCGACCTTCGTCACAGGCGAGGTGGAGCTTCCATCCGAGCCATGCCGACATCAGGCACATTGCCGCGACGAGCAGCAATTGGCCGACCGGCCCGATTCCGATGCTCGACAGAGCGAAGGCGAGCAACGCCCCGATCACCATCGCTCCTGAATTGACGATGTTGTTCGCGGCGACCGTGCGCGCAGTCTCGGTCTTCGGGACGGTGGTGGTCAGGAATGCATATAGCGGCACCACAAACATGCCGCCGGTTACCGCCACCGACACCGACAC
>JABFXK010000105.1 GCA_013361785.1 Sphingomonas sp. | reverse complement strand
GGCGGGTCGATTATTATCTGCGCCTCGCAGAGCGGCACGAGCTGCCGTGGATGGTCTATCACATTCCTGGACGAACCGCGGTCAGCGTCACGCTGGACACGCTGAAGCAGCTGCGCGAGCATTCGCCGACGTTCGTCGGCATGAAGCATGCGGTGAACGACCTCGGCTTCGCGACCCACTGCCTGACGAGCCTGGGGCATGACTTTCGGATCTTCGTCGGCTTGGAGGAATTGTCGTTTCCGCTGATGGCGATCGGTGCCTGCGGCCTCATGAACGCTGTCGGCAACCTCCGCCCGCGCGTGCTTTCGCAATTGTGCGAGGCGGTGTGGGCGAGCGACATTCCGGCCGCGCGCGGGCTGCACGAGCGCCTGCTCGAGCTCAACCACGCGGTGTTCTTCGACACCAACCCGATCCCGATCAAATATATGATGAAGCGCCTCGGCCTCATCCCCGAGAACGAGCACCGGCTGCCGATGGCGCCCGCTACGCCCGAGCTCGAGCAGCGGCTCGACTCGGTGCTGGAGCGTGCGGGCCTTCTCACCGCCGCCGCGGCATGAGGCTCGCGAAGCTGCAGCGCGGCGCTTGGGCCGCGGTGACAAATAAGGGCGCGGTCGACCTGAGCAGCGCTTTCGACGGCGATATCCGCGAACATCTCGACGCGCAGTCGCTCCAGCGGTTGGCTGAATTCGCGGCAGGGCGCGAGCCCGACATTGGCGGCGACGAACTTAGCTATGCGCCGTTCCTGCCAAACCCGGAGAAGATCATCTGCGTCGGCGTCAATTACGCCAACCGCAACGAGGAATATCGCGACGGCTCCGACCTGCCGAAATATCCCAGCCTGTTCCTCCGCGCGCCGACCTCTTTCGTCGGCCATGATGCGCCGCTGCTCCGCCCGCAGGAGAGCGAACAGCTCGACTATGAGGGCGAGCTCGCAATCATCATCGGCAAGGGCGGCCGCCGCGTCCCCAAGGAGCATGCGCTCGGCCACATTGCTGGGCTGACGCTGGTGAACGAGGGCACTCTGCGCGACTGGGTGCGGCACGCCAAGTTCAACGTCACGCAAGGAAAGAATTTCGACTCGAGCGGCTCGATCGGGCCGTGGATGGTCACTGCCGACGAGTTCGCCGGCTTCGAGGACATTGCAGTGCAGACCCGCGTCAACGGCGAGGTCCGCCAGGACGACTCCACGGCGAGCCTGATCTTCGGCTTCGCGGACCTGATCGCCTACATTTCTTCATTCACTACACTGAAGGCCGGCGACGTGATCTCGACCGGGACGCCGCCGGGCGCGGGCGCGCGGCTCGATCCGCCGGTCTATCTGAAGCCCGGCGACATGATCGAAGTCTCGTCGCCGCAGATCGGCACCTTGCGAAACGGCGTCGCCGATGGCTGACGCAGGCTCGGCACCTCCGCGCGGCGCGGCAATTCGCCCGTTCGACCAGTCGCTGCCGATGGCGCTCCTGCGCGCACGGGAAGCGGTGATGCGGGGCTTCCGACGGCTTCTGCGCGAGCATGGCCTCAACGAGCAGGAGTGGCGCATCATGCGCGCGCTCATGGAAGCCGACGAGCTCGAGATCGGCGAGCTTGCCGAACGCGTATTCATCCTCAAGCCGAGCGCGACCCGAACGCTCAAGAACCTGGAAGCGCGAGGGCTGGTTGGCCGCAGCCGACCCAAGTCCGATCAGCGGCGGGCGCTCATCTCGTTGACGACCAAAGGTCGCGCGCTTTTCGACGAACTCGCTCCACATTCCGAGCAGGAATATGCGCGCATCGCCCAGCGCATCGGCCGGCGCGACATGGACGAGCTTTATCTGCTGCTGGGCCGCGTCACCGACACTCTGAACCGCCGTTAGAGATCGAGCACCAGCTGCGGCGATTTCGAGCGCGAGCAGCAGATCGTCATCATCTTGCCCGACGCACGCTCCGCGTCCGTCAGCACATAATCGCGGTGATCGGGCTCACCCGAGAGGACGTTGGTGAGGCAGGTGCCGCACAGCCCTTCGCGGCACGAAAAGGGGTGCTCAATCCCATTCTCCTCGAGCACTTCCAGGATCGATTTGCCCTCGGGAATCTCGAACGCGGCGCCGCTGCGCTCGAGCCGGACCTTGAACGCAGTCGACTCCTTCGGCTCGTCGCTGTCTGGAACAGAGAAATACTCGAAGTGGACAGTGTCGGGTGGAAGATGCTCAGTAAGCGTCTTCACCGCGTCCATCAGCGGTGTCGGCCCGCAGCAATAGATTCGTTCGCCATCCTGGAGCCCGGCGATTGCAGCGGCGACGTCGAGCACCTGACCGGATTCGTCGTCGAAGTGGAATTGGGCGCTGTCGCGGGCGAGGGCGCACAGCTCCTCGTAGAAAGCGGCGCGCTGGCGGCTCCGGGCTGCGTAGATCAGTCGCCACGGCTTTCCGTTGGCGACGCACCAGCGGGTCATCGCCATGATCGGCGTGATGCCGATCCCGCCGGCGATGAACAGGAAGCGCTCGGCCCGGGGATCGAGCGCGAAATTGTTGATCGGACCGCGGATCGTCAGCTGCGCGCCCGCGCGAACGCTGCTGTGGACGAAGGTCGACCCGCCGCGGCTGTCGGGGACGCGTGCCACGCCGATCACGTAGCGGTCGCGCTCGCGCCAGTCGTTCGTCAGCGAATATTGGCGAATGAGGCCGTTGGGCAGGTGAAGGTCGAGATGCGCGCCGGGCTCGAACGGCGGAAGCTGCGCGCCACCGATCGCCCGAAGTTCGAGGCTCATGACGTCGAGCGCATCGGCCCGCACGTCGGCGACCTGGACCTGGAACGGGGTGGTGGACAAATCTATTCGGCGGCGATCGCCGGTTCGGGCTGCGGAGCCGTCACGCCGGCCTGCTCCTCGCGGATCATCTTGTCCATCACGTAGCGGAAGTGCGACAGCGCGACGTCCGAGGCCACGGCGATCAGTTTGAAGCTGGGATCGGCGTCGAGCATCTTCTGCTGCTCTTCGATGATCTCCTTGTCCTCCATGAAACCCTCAATCAGGCTGTCGAGAAGCGACATGGAGACGGTGTAGTCTGCCCCTTCGAAGTCGTTGAGATAGTTCCAGAAGAAGTGTGTCGTCCTCTCCGTCTCCGGAGTCATGAACTGGCAGTTGCGGAACTCACGCGTGCCTTCCTTGCCCTCGCCATCTTCGCCCATGCCGGCGGGAGCGAACATCGTGTCCATGAGGAAGATGCCCGGGACCAGCATCCGCGCGATGTTCCTACGGTCGACCTTGTCGGTCTTGTTCGGGATCACTTTGCGAAGATAGGGCGGCGGATCGCTGTTCCTGTGCCAGCGCTCGACGTGGAAGCCGTTCGGGAGCCGGTCGACGAGGTTCGGCTTGGTGACATAGGCATATTCCTCGGACCCGCCGAGGGTGTTCGTGTGCACGAACGCCAAATGATTGAAGTCGCTCAAATTATCGACAATCAGCAGGTAGTTCGCGTCGTAGTGGAGATAGGCCGGGATGCCCTTCCACTTCGGATCCTCGAGATAAGGGATATCGAGGATCTTGTCGGGGTCGGCGAGCGCCGGGTCGCCCATCCAGATCCACAGGCAATGCTGCTTCTCGACCACGGGATAGCTCCTGACGCCGAGCTGCGGCGGGATTCGCTCCTGACCGGGGATCTGCACGCACTTGCCGGAGGGGTCGTACTTCAGCCCATGGTACATGCAGCGGACGCAATCGCCCTCGATGCGGCCTTGCGACAGCTTGGCACCGCGGTGGGCGCAGCGATTGTCGAGGGCGACGATCTGGCCGCTTTCGCCACGATAGAAGACGAGCGGCTCATTGAGAATTCGCCGTTCGAGCAGCTTGCCGTCCAGGACCTCATGGTCCCAGCCGCCCATGTACCAGCAATTCTTCAGGAACATTGGACCTCTCCACCGCATACTCGAACTCGTCGAACGCCGCGTGCGACTCGCCTCCAACTCGATGGTGGCGACGTGCGAATTAGGCATGTCCTAATCCAATTGGCTTCCAGGTTCGATAGCCGGACGCCAGGCAAACCCGACATCCGCTATGGCCAGTGCACGAAAAAGCACCCTTCGCGAGTGCCAGCCTTCGATCCATCCACGCCACAGGCTGACTCATTTTCGCGCGGTCCAGAGCTTTG